>JAHIEB010000044.1 GCA_018894075.1 Patescibacteria group bacterium
CGGGAAATCCTTCTCCCCACGGGCTTTTCCATTTCATAATATGCGAGGGCTGGTTTGTCACCCAGAGCAGAAAGTCCCATGGCTGTCTCTTTTCGGGGTCAATTTTTACTCTTGCCCCTGCTTCCTGCTCTTGCAGTTTGAGATTGGCAAACTTAGCATAATCCTTGAATTTTGAAACATCAAAGACAAGCCCTGTTTTTGTCTTATACGCAAAGCCGTTCTTTTCAATCTTTTTTATAAGCTCTATCTGTTCTTTAATGTGGTCAGTAGCTCTGCATAAAACATCCGGCTCTTTAATGTTCAAAATATTCATGCTCTCTTTGAACTGCTTGATATATTTTTCTGCTACTTGCCACGGGTCCAGACCATCTCTTTTTGCACCTTTTTCTATCTTGTCTTCTCCCTCGTCTTCATCAGAAGTCATATGCCCGACATCAGTGATATTCATTACCCATTTAACTTTATACTTTAAATATCTAAGCAGTTTAATAAAAGTGTCCCACTGGACATATGCGTACATATTTCCAATATGCTGGTTCCAATAAACAGTCGGTCCGCACGAATAAATACCAACCTCCCCTTTTTTCAATGGGATGAAATCCTCTTTTTTCTTAGTCTTTGTATTGTATAGTTTGATCATATTGTTTTATTGTCTCTTTGGCGGGGGCGAGATTATATTTAAAGCAACGCTTGCAAAGGCGAACAATACAGCCAGGTACAAAAAGCAGATTGCTATATATGGAGGCTCTTTAGGGTAAATAGACAGGATAAGAAAAAATCCAGCGCACTGCATTACCATTTTTACCTTTCCGAAAATAGTCACCTGGACAACCCGACCGATTATTTGGAAAAAGACAGAACCGAGCCATGAAAAGATTTCAGGCAATATCAGGAAGAATAAAAGCCAAAAGTAGTTTTGATATAGGATGAAAATTGCCATAGGCAGGATCAATACTTTATCTGCCGCTGAATCCAAAACAGCCCCGATTTTGCTAGTCTTGTTCAATGCCCTAGCCACAGAACCGTCAAGGAGGTCTAGCAAGGCGGCGAATAGAAAGATGATCACAATGGCAGGTTGCTGTTTAAAACCCCAAAACATGGCTGAAAACAAGCAAACCGCAATAACAATTCTCAAAATAGTCAGGTGATTAGGTAAGATAAACCTTGGCCAGCATTTTCTAATAACCCCGAATAAGAGCCGGTCTCTTTGAGAATCAATCTTTTCAAAAAAGGTTTTAACTTTTAGCAACATTACTCTACTGTATCTGTTTTACAAGGATTTTCAAGTGTGATAAAGTAATTGAATATGAAATTGATTGATGTGCTTATTACTATTGTCTGCGGAGAGGCTTTAGCTGTTGTTCTAGCTGAACTTTATCCGCAAGCTACCTATGTCTTCATTGTTCTAATCCCTCTGCTGACTGTGGCAGGAATGTGGGCCTTAGAAAAGCTAAATAACCGTGTATTTATCCTATTTCAACTTGCAAAGCACGTCCTAGTGGGAGTGTTTGCTATGTTTATTGACCTAGAGACCTTTCAGTTTATCTCCCTGTTTTTAGGCACCAGCATTGCTTTTTTTATCACAACCTCAAAAGCCTTGTCTTTTTTAATTGCCGCTATTGCAAAGTTCATTGGAAACAAATATTGGGTGTTTGAAAAAATGCAAAGAGACGGCATAAAAAAGGAGCTTCTTATGTTTTTCATTATCACTATAGTCGGTCTTCTGATTGACCTTGCTGCATTTATTGGATTCTCCTGTACTTTTAATGTGTCAATTAGCGTTATCTTGGCAGCCATTGTAGCTGCAGTTTGGAATTTCCTGGGGTATAAATTTATTGCCTTTAAAGCATGAGCCTTGTCCTATACAGAAAATACAGGCCCCAGAGCTTTCAGAGAATTATCGGGCAGGAGCATATAGTTCAGACTTTAACTAATTCCATATTAAATAATTCTATTGCGCACGCCTATCTGTTCTGCGGGCCCAGAGGATCTGGCAAAACAACCATCGCCCGGCTTTTTGGCAAAGCAATAAATTGCCCTAATAGAGAGAAGTTTGAGCCCTGCAATAAATGTCCTTCCTGCCTGGAGTTTTCAGCAGGCAGAGCAATGGACTTGATTGAAATTGACGCTGCCTCTCATAGGGGGGTGGAGGATATTCGAGAATTACGAGAAGGAGCAAGATTTGTTCCTGTTTCAGCCAAATACAAGGTTTTCATTATTGATGAATGCCACCAGTTAAGCAAAGATGCCACCAATGCTCTATTAAAGACATTAGAGGAACCGCCCAGCCATGTCATATTTATCTTAGCTACAACAGAGATGCATAAGATGATTCCGACAATCATATCCAGATGCCAAAGACATGACTTCAAAAGGCTTCAGGTTTCAGACATAGTAAAGAAGCTGGAATACATTGTTGACCAGGAGGGCATAAAGATAGAAAAGCCAGCTCTGTCCGTGATTGCTCTAAATGCCAGAGGGTCTTTCAGAGACGCAGAGAGCTTGTTGGATGAATGCCATAGCTTTTCCGGAAAAACTGCATTAATTAAGGCTAAGGATGTGGAAAGCCTTTTGGGAATTATTGAGGTCGGGCAGATTGCCAAGTTTGTTGACTTGCTGTTGTCTAAAAATACAAAAGAGGCCTTGCTTTTTATCAATGCTTTAATGGATGGGGGAGTGGACCTGCAGGAATTTGCTAAAGACCTTGTCTATTACTTAAGGCAGGCCATGATTAGCAAGATAAGCCCCGAGCTTTTAAAGCCAGAAACAACTGGCTTTGGCCAGGAAGAGATTTTGAAGCTGAAATCGCAGAGTGAGAGCTTTTCAGAAAAGGGGGTAGTACAGATGATTGAAATCTTTATTGACGCAGAAAACAAGCTGAAGTATTCCTCTCTGCCCCAGCTTCCCTTGGAATTAGCTGTTTTAGACTCAATCCTTGGGAGTTTTCCTCCTAAAGAAGAATAGTAGAAGTATTACTACAAGAATGGCTCCAAAGAAATATATTTGGATGTCGTTTTTTATTGAGATTAAAATTGCATTTACAATTGAAGCTGGCTCTAAAGGGGTTAAATCCTCGGAATCGATTATCCCGTCTCCGTCTGTATCTGCAACCAAAGGATTTGTCTTTCTCTCTATCTCCTCTTTGTCAGACAAGCCGTCGTAGTCGCTGTCCTTGTTTTTGGGATTTGTTCCATATATTAGAGTTTCATCTATGTCCTGAAGCCCGTCGTTATCATCGTCTGTGTCAGCCACATCTCCAATACCATCTCGGTCGGTATCAGTGGTTTCCCTTTCATCTAAGGGAAAAGAATCAACGCTGTCTTTAACTCCATCGTGGTCGGTATCTGGGTTTAAGGGGTCGGTGCGCAATAATAATTCACCCTCATCGGTCAAGCCATCATTATCATCATCAGGGTCATTGATGTTTCCAATGCCATCCTGGTCTGTGTCTAAATCTACAAAAAGAGTTCTTGAAGCCACCATATTATTTCCCGGGTTATCATCAAAAGGGTCCATCTCTAAAATCTCTGCCTCAATTTTATTCTCGCCGGCTTGCGCCTGCCAGTCAACAAAAACATCGTCAAACGAGCCCGCTCGTATTGAGATTAATTGGGGTTTGGATATTTTTTCTCCGTTGGTCAAAAAAACAATAGACCCCAGTACGTCAGTATCTCCCAGGTTATACACTCGGACGA
>JAHIEB010000045.1 GCA_018894075.1 Patescibacteria group bacterium
ACCACCCCGACCCAGATGCCTCGTTTTAAGAAAGCCGAAAATACCCGATTTTCCCTTTAAAACCCGGGGACTTAACCCGAGTGGCCCGCCACTGCTCGACAAGCTCGCCACACCGCAAACAAAAAATGAAACCATTTTTTAAAGCCA
The DNA here is from genome assembly GCA_018894075.1 of Patescibacteria group bacterium. GTDB lineage: Bacteria > Patescibacteriota > Minisyncoccia > Minisyncoccales > Staskawiczbacteraceae > JAHJTG01. Next base: position 148 of record JAHIEB010000045.1, read on the forward strand.
ATATCATAGAGAAGAATCCGGAAATAATTGGAGTTTGCCATCCACATTGGCGCGGGATAAGATCGGCAACTTATAGCTTAACGGCGAATGTTTTTGAGGTTCCGGAGATTCAAACGCTGTTGCGTGCTAAAAAAGTCGCCGAAGAGATTTTAAAGTACCAACCCAAGAAGATTATTTTGAGCGGTTATCCGTGCGGTTACGATCTTTTAGCAAAATCCTTAAAAGAACAAAGGCCAGCGGTTAGAATCTTTTTCCTGTCGCATACACCATTTACTTGGTATACAGAAAGGTTTGATGAAACGTCGTGGTTGGAAAAAATGCTTAATGCCCACAAATCGGGCTATATCGAGAAGGTGGGGTTTGCAAAAGAAGCCGCAGCCCTTTATTTCAAGGAAAAGGGAGTGAACGCCTTTTTTGTGATGAATAGGCCGGGTAAATATGATAAGACAAAGCGAATTCCAAATTTAAAGAATCCGCAAATCGGCGTTTGGGGATCTCATATGTGGCATCGCAATTTAGTAAACCAGGTTCTAGCTGGGTTAATGGTTGAAAATTCGCAGATTCATATGAATGAACTGCCCGAATATTTTTTCATAGATAAGGAGCGAGTTAAGCGACACGGCGTATTATCCAAGGAAGAATATATCCCGCTGTTGCGCTCAATGGACATTAATCTCTATATCAGTTTTACAGATTGTTTTCCAATGACAGTCATTGAGAGCATGTCTTGCGGGATTCCATGTATAACCAGCGATACTTCCGGGATCTACAACTGGAGCGATTATCTGAAAGACATGCTCGTAGAAAGTAAGATAGATAACCCAGTTGCAATCCGAGATAGAATCAAAAAAGTGTTTAAAAATTATAGCAGGATCAAGAAAGAAATCGCTGTCTATTTGCCCATTCTTTATGGAAAGATCGATCAATCCCTCGTCGAATTTTTAAAATAGAAGCTGAAGAAATAGGCGATTTCGTTCTTAAATCTTCAATTTCAGGCCGAGTCCGCCGCCAATTGACAAATGCCTATTTCAGAATATAATCAAAATAGTTGTTTGACAGGAATAGAGTCTAGTGCCAAACCACAAGGAGACAGGGCAATGTCAAAGAACATGGCACCGCCTCAGCCGCACGGCGAAGAGCCTACGCACGCAGAGATCGCTAAGCGTGCCCGCGCGATCTGGCTCTGTGAGGGATGTCCTGAGGGCAAAGCGGAAGAGCATTGGAAGGAGGCAATAAGACAGCTTAAATTGGAGGCGAGAGGCTAGTTCCTAATAGACTAGCCTTTTTTATACCCCCTAAAAGGGTTTTGCACTCTTTTTTTTGTGGTATATAATGAGAGTGTAATAATTAAGCAATAAAAGATATGAAAGGGTTTTTATCAAACATAGAGAAAGACGCCTTGGACAACAACAACTTTAGAAAGGTTCTGTATACTTCTGTCCACAGCCAGCTGGTTTTAATGAGCTTAAATCCCGGTGAGGAAATAGGAATGGAGGTGCATGCTGATAACGACCAGTTCTTCAGGTTTGAGAAAGGCAAAGGCAAGGTCATAATTGACGGGGATGAACACGAGGTTGAGGACGGCTCTGCTGTTGTTATCCCGGCTGGAGCTGAACATAATATAATAAACACTTCTGATTCTGATTTAAAAATGTACACCATCTATTCTCCTCCTCATCACAGAGACAAGGTCCTGCATCCCACGAAGAAGCAGGCCAAGGCCGACGACGAGGAGTATGACGGCCAGACGACAGAACAAATAACAATAATATAAAAAACATGGAAAACTTTGAACTATCAAACCGCACATTCGCATTAGCATCCGTTCTAATAGCAGCTATTGTAGTCGCCATTTTAGCAGGTATTTTTGTCCAGCTTTCCAGCTTGCCTGGGTCTGAACCCAGATACATTACAGTTTCTGGCGAAGGACAGGTATATGCAAGTCCGGATATCGCTTTGGTCAGCTTTGGTATCACAAAGAACGGAACAGATATAGCAAAATTATCTTCTAAGGTCAATGAGACAATGAATGCCATTATCTCTGATCTTAAAGATTTAGGTATTGAGGATAAAGATATTCAGACAACCCAGTACAGCATTAACCCGTATTACGATTATCCTGAATACTCAAAGAGGATTCTTTCAGGATATGACATTACGCAATCAATAAACGTTAAGATAAGAGACTTTTCTAAAATCAGCCAGGCTTTTGTTGTAGCAACCGACGCTGGAGCCAATCTGGTGAATGACCTGTATTTCTCAATAGACAACCCAGAAGAGTTTAACCAACAGGCCAGAGAAAAAGCAATTGCCCAAGCTAAAGAAAAAGCCCAGAACATTGCTTCAGCTTCAGGTTTGAAGCTGGTGAAGATGACCAATATCAGCGAGGAGGGATATTATTCTCCAATGTACGGTTATGCAAAAGCAACAGGTGGAGGGTATCTTGAAGTAGCCCCTGACATTCAGCCCGGAGAAGAAGAGATTTCAATGTCTGTCGTCTTAACATATTTGGTTCGCTAATGTGCGTTTTTTGTAAAATAGCAAAAGGGGAGATTCCCTGCCATAAGATTTACGAGGACGAGGAGTTCCTAGCTATTCTGGACATAAATCCGGTTGTTAAAGGACATACTCTTGTTATTCCCAAAAAACATGTTGAGTGGGTTTGGGATATGCAGAATTACCCAGCTTTAATGGAAAGAGTAAAAACCCTTGCCCTTGTTTTAAGAAAAGCTTTCAATACCCCATGGGTGGCTGAAGGCATAGCCGGAATTGACGTCCCGCACGCCCATGTGCACCTTCTGCCAAGGCAGGTAGATGACGGCTTGGGAGCTTTCCCCCATAAGTTGCAAGAGCCCAAGCCGACTGATGAGGATCTAAAATCCATGGCTGATAAAATCAAGCAAAATATATGAAGACATTCTATGCGGTTAAAGCATTGATTGTAAAAGACAATAAGTATCTTGTTGTCCAAACGAAGGATTTTATAGGCGGAAAGTACGAGGTGCCTGGAGGAAGAAAAAAGGAGGGAGAAACCGACGAAACAGCCCTAAAAAGAGAAGTTTTAGAGGAGGTTTCTTTGCAAATAGACATTGCCAGGCTTTTAAACAACTGGGAACTGCAAATAGCAGAGAAAGATATTCATCTTATTGGGAAAACATACTTATGTATTGCCAAGGATGGGGAGCCTAAATTAAGCGAGGAGCAATTGACATTCAAGTGGGTTTTAGGGGAAGAATTGGAAACCCTAGACGCCCCCATTTGGCTTAAGGAAGCTATCAAGCAACTGTAATTGCATTTCCTCCGATACGTGCTATAGTAATCTTAATCTATGGCGCCTGCTTGACACGCGCTATAATGTCGTTTATGCCAAGCTCCCAAATAGAGGAAATAAAAAACAAGCTGGATATCCTTGAAGTAGTTGGGAACTATGTAAAACTCAAAAAGACAGGAGCCAATTACAGAGGCGCCTGTCCTTTTCATACTGAAAAAACTCCATCTTTCTTTGTTTCTCCCGCAAGGCAGATGTGGCATTGCTTCGGATGCTCGGAAGGCGGGTCTATTTTTGATTTCATAATGAAGATTGAGGGGATTGAATTTGGTGATGCCCTAAGGATATTAGCCCAGAAAGCAGGAGTAGAGCTAAAGAAAGAAGACCCTAAAATACTCACTGCCAGGAATAGGCTCCAGGACATTTGCGAGCTTTCCTGCAAATTCTTTGAAAAACAATTAGAGGCCAGTCAAAAAGGCAATAAAGCCCTCAACTATTTATTGGGCAGGGGGATAACAAAAGACTCGGTTAAAAAGTGGAGGCTCGGGTATTCTCCTAACACCTGGAAGGGGTTGTCTGATTTTCTAGTGGGTAAAGGATTCCAAAGGGAGGAAATAGTTAAAGCCGGCCTCGCTGTTGAGCCAGAAAAAGGAAAAGAGCCCTATGATAGGTTTAGGGGTAGAATCATATTTCCTGTTTTTGACCTTAACTCCCAGCCAGTCGGCTTTGGGGCCAGAGTGTTTGAAAACGCAGAAGACGGGGGGGCAAAGTATATAAATACGCCCCAGACCATGCTTTACGATAAGGGCCATTTAATGTACGGCTTGAACTTTGCCAAAGTGGCTATTAGGAAGAATTCTGCCTGCACAGTGACCGAGGGGTATACAGACGCCATAATGGCCCACCAGGCAGGGTTTGAGAACACAGTGGCATGCTCTGGCACTGCTTTGACCCCATATCATTTAATAATACTGAAAAGATATACTGAAAACCTTGTGCTTGCTTTTGATATGGACCTGGCTGGGGATTCGGCAACTAAGCGGGGAATTGATTTAGCCCAGGAAGCAGGATTCAATATTAAAGTAATTCAGAAGACAGAAGCTAATTCAGATCCTGCAGATGTAATCAAGAAAGACCCGAAAGAATGGGAGAAGTCCGTTAAAGAGGCAAGGTCAATCTTAGACTTTTACTTTGATTCCTCCACTGCAAAATATGACAAGGATTCTCCTGATGGGAAAAAGAACATTGCCAAGATGATACTCCCTGTGGTAAGAAGGGTGCAAAACAAGATAGAGCAGTCATTCTGGATTCAAAAACTGGCCTCTTTACTCAAAGTAGGCCAGGAAGATGTGCTAGAAGAGTTAAAGAAAGTGCGAGTTGATGTTATTGTAAAAGAAGAACCGATAAAAAAGCCAAATAATATCTTTAGGGTTCAAAGCAGGAAGAAGATTATTGAAGAAAAGATTATTTCTCTGGTACTGAAAGACCCGGGCAATCTTGCCCAGATACAGGATTTGTCCCTGTTTTCAGATAAAGCCAAGGAGCTTCTGTCTGATTTCAAAAAGCAGGAGCCTTTGGACAAAGAACGAGCCAAGAAGATTTTAAACGATTTATCTTTAAAATATGACAGCTCTTCAGATCAGGAATCAAAGAACTTTCTAGGGTCTTTAGCCTTGAGAGCTGAAATAGATTACGAGGAAGACGACGAAGAGGAAATGCAGTTGTGCTTGTCAGGGTTAAAGGCTTTGGATGTAAGGGACAGGTTAAAGGACATTTCAGAGGAGATTAAAAAAGCAGAACAAGACAAGAGTATTGAGAAATTAAATGATTTAATGGGTCAATTCAATAATTTAACAAAAGAACTCTAATGGAAAAAAAACCAATAAGAAAACGAAGAGGGCAGAGGATAAAAGTCAGGGTAAGGAAAATGAAAGCCACCTCAGAGCAGATGGAATCAATTTTGAGAAAAGGGCACGAAAGAGGGTTTGTCACCACTTCGGAGATATTGTACTCTTTCCCAAATATCGAGCAGAACATCTCAGAGCTAGAAAGGATTTATGAGAGCCTAAGTGAAAGGGGAATTGAGATAAAGGAATCGCAGGACTTTTTGGAGATTAAGGTAAAAGGAGCAAAGAAAGAGAAAAAGAAGAAAGCAGTAATATCCGGCAAGATAGACCCTATTCAGATGTATTTAAAAGAAATAGGCAGAGTGGGCTTCTTGTCAGCCAAAGAAGAAAAGGAATTGGCAAAGAGGATAGAAAGAGGAGACGAGGATGCCAAAAACAGGTTAGCTTTGTCTAACTTAAGGCTGGTTGTTTCTATCGCTAAAAAGTATGTGGGTAGGTCTCCCAACCTGACTCTTTTGGATTTAATCCAGGAAGGAAACTTGGGGTTGTTTAAGGCAGTCAAGAAGTTCGACTGGAGAAAGGGATACAAGTTTTCAACCTATGCTACCTGGTGGATAAGGCAGGCTATTACCAGAGCCCTGGCTGACCAGGCAAGGACAATACGAATTCCTGTTCATATGATTGAGACAATCTCTAAATATACTAAGATTAGGAAAAACCTTCTGCAGGAGTTGGGCAGAGAGCCTTTAGCTGAAGAAGTGGCAGCTGAAATGGGGATAGAAGTGGAAAAAGTCCATCACATCAGGAAGATAGCCCAGAAAGCAGTCTCTTTGGAGACTCCTGTTGGAGAAGACAAAGACAAGCAGGAGTCAGTTTTAGCTGAATTCATCAAGGATGAGAAGAGTATTCCCCCTTCAGTGGAAGCAGCCAGAAAGCTTTTAAAGAGAAGATTAAAGGAACTGTCTAGCGACTTAAGCCCGAGAGAGCTGAAGATTTTAGCTATGAGGTTCGGGCTCGAAGACGGGGTTATGCATACCTTAGAGGAGACAGGAGCCGAGTTCGGAGTGACAAGGGAGAGAATAAGGCAGATTCAGGCAAAAGCTTTAGAGAAATTGAGAAAGCATCAGGAGTTAAAGAAGATCAGGGATTATTACTAATAATCATTGAAAAAGACAGAGAAATACCTTATTATATATTTACCATTCCGGTGTAGCTCAATGGTAGAGCAATTCGCTGTTAACGAA
>JAHIEB010000046.1 GCA_018894075.1 Patescibacteria group bacterium
ACAACGAGGTTTCTGTGCCAAGATTCGGTGGTCTTCTAATTTGGATCACTGCCTTATTGGTGATGTTTTTGTTTTTCCTGGTTGATAAGCTGTTCGGCTTTAGCTCGTTAAACTTTTTATCGCGGGGCCAAACATGGCTCCCCATTTTTACTTTAGTGGTAGCTTCAATTGTCGGCCTATTTGACGATATCTTCGCTGTTTTCAGTAATTCCCTAAAAATATTTGGCAAGGGGCTGACCGCAAGGTATGTCGGGGGAGGAATTTCCTTTAAAAGAAGATTTTTAATTGTTTCGTTGATTGGTTTAATCGGAGGTTTGTGGTTTTACTATAAGCTTGGCTGGAGCGACATCTATATTCCTTTCTTTGGTTTTTTGTCATTGGGAATTTTATACATTCCTCTTTTTATAATAGTAATGCTGGCCTGCTGGTCTGGCGGAATAGTTGACGGATTGGACGGCCTGGCAGGGGGAATATTCATTTCAATCTTCGGCGCCTTTATTATTATTGCCCTATCCCAGGGTAAATCTGACCTTGCCAGCTTTTGCGCTGTGATTTTTGGAGCCTTGCTGACTTTTCTTTGGTTTAATATCCCTCCCGCCAGATTCTACATGGGCGAGACAGGCATGCTCGGCTTGACTATGACAATGGGAGTAATCGCTTTCCTTACCGACTCCATACTGGTTCTTCCCATAATCGCAGGCCTGCTTGTCATTGAAGTCGGCTCAGTAATTATTCAACTTGCTTTTAAGAAGTTCAGAAAAAAGAAAGTGTTTTTATCTACGCCCATTCACCATCATTTTGAAGCTTTAGGCTGGCCGTCTTACAAAGTGACAATGAGATTTTGGATTATTGGCATTGTCCTTGCTGTAATAGGAGTTGCGGTAAGGCTTTTGGGTTGACAATGGTTCCCTGGTCTTTAAAAAAAGGAGTCTGTTATGAAATCGCTGTGGATTGCAGTGGTCGCTGTTAGTTTAATGCTGGGGCTGATGACCTTCGGGCACCGCCATTTTCAGGGCAACCCTGCCGCTTGGCTTGACGCCATCACATCCTTCGGCGCCACAGCCCTTGGTGCAGGATTGATGAGATTGGCTGCGAAGAGACACATCACGATGTGCTGGGCATTGGCTGTTGTCAGCTTCTTTTCTGCCTTAATGGCAGCAGCTGCCGGGGTGCTTATTGCTTTCTGCATATTTTCAACTGCTTCCTCCATGGTTCTGCTCGTTTGGGCGGTGCGCTGGTTCATTGGATTCCGGAGGCGGGTGGAGGAGTTTTTCTCTGCCATGTTTCTTGGCGCTTAGACTTTTGGCCCAAAGACAATCATTGTCTGCGGGCCTTTTTTTGTATATACTGATTCCATGATTGGCGTTTTTGATTCAGGCGTAGGTGGGCTTACAGTAGTTAAGGAGATTTACAAAGCCTATCCCAATTGCAAAATAGTATACTTTGGAGATACAGCCCGCCTGCCATACGGTACCAAAGGGGCTAGTTTTGTTAAAAGGTACTCTAAGAAAATTGTTAAGTGGCTAATATCTCACGGCGCTGACAGCATAATTATCGCATGCAATACCTCATCTGCATGGGCAGCCGATTCCTTAAGGCAGGAGTTTAAGGATATCCCAATTTTGGAAATGATCGGGCCTGCAATAGAGCAGGCCTGCCTTTATACCAAGAACAAGAGAATAGGCATAATAGGCACGCCCGGGACAATAAGAAGCGGGGTTTATGAGAAAAGATTGGCAAAGAAGGGATGTCGGGTCTTTGCAAAAGCTTGCCCTTTGTTTGTGCCAATGGTGGAAGAAGGCCTAGTATCTGGTAATATAGTTGAGGAAGTTGCTAAAAGATATCTAGCTCCATTGAAAGCAAAGGGGATTGATGTATTAATATTGGCCTGCACCCATTATCCTCTGCTAAAAAGCACAATCCAGAAGATAATAGGAAAAGAAGTGAGGATTGTTAACCCGGCTGAAGCAGTAGTAAAGGGTATTGGTTTTTATAAAAAAGGCAAAAGCTCTTTTTACTTTTCAGACCAGCCGTACAACCTGCAGAAAATTAGCAAGCTCTGTTTTGAAAGGAAGATTAAGCCCATTGTAAATGATCCTTTTAACAGCTAGGGCAGCTTTTTTTTAAGCATTAATTCTGCTAAGATTACTTTATGAAAAAGGAAATGCTGTTTTCGGGAAAGAAAGTGACAATAATGGGCCTCGGCCTGCATGGCGGGGGAGTGGGAGTTGCTAAATTCTTTGCAAAAGAAGGAGCTGATGTTTTGATTACGGATTTAAAGACAAAAAAGGAACTGGAAAAGTCCTTAAAAAAGATAAAGAAGCTGAAGGTAAAATACTGGCTGGGGTCGCACAGAGAGGAGGATTTTAAAAATGTTGACTTAGTAGTTAAAAACCCTGCTGTGCCTTATTCTTCTCCGTATTTAAAGATTGCGCGTGAGAATAATGTTCCTGTGGCTAATGATATCGACATATTTTTTGAGTTCTGCAAAAGCAGGATTATAGGGGTGACCGGGACGAAGGGAAAGACCACCACGGCAACTCTTATTTACGAGCTTTTAAAAAAGCAGTTTAAGGGAGTGTTTATCGGAGGAAACATAGGAATCTCGCCATTGGAGTTTTTAGATAAAACTAATGAAAAAAGCATAGTCGTTTTGGGGCTTTCTAGCTTTGAGTTAGAAGGTCTGCGAAAGAGTCCGCAGGTTGCAGTAATTACCTCAATATATCCGGACCACTTAGACCGCTATTTGAACTACGAGGAATATATTGAAGCAAAAAAGCTTATCTTCAAATTTCAAAAACCGACAGATTTCCTTGTGTTAAACTACGACAATCCGCAAACCAGGAATCTTGAGAAAGGGGCGAAGTCAACCGTGTACTTCTTTTCAGCTAATTTCTTTCTAGAAAGGGAGGGCAAGAACTCCGGCTGCTTTATTAAGAATGAGAATGTGTTTTTTGGTCAGGAGTCAGAGCCCATATTTAAAGTAATGGACATTAATCTGTCAGGAGCGCACAATACCTCTAATTTATTAGGAGCTGTGACTATTGCTAAAATTTTAGGCGTCCACAATGAGAAGATAAAAAGAGTGGTTTCAAAATTCAAAGGAGTGGCCAACCGCCAGCAACTAGTTTCAGTAAAGAGGGGAGTGAGATATATTAATGACACAACAGCCACAATGCCTGATGCCACTATTTCTGCCCTAAAAACTATTAAAGAAGAATATCTGCAGGCAAGGATTATACTAATTGCTGGAGGACAGGATAAAAAATTGGAGTATCTGGCATTGGCCAGGGAAATTGCAGACTCTGTCTCCCATTTAATTCTTCTTCCGGGAACCGCTTCCGATAAATTAAAAAGGGACCTGCCCCAACGACAGAGCGTGAGCTTTGTTGATTCAATGGCTGAAGCTGTTAAAGATGCCTCTGAAATAGCAAAAGAAGGCGATATTATTCTTCTCTCTCCGGCTGCAGCAAGCTTCAACCTTTTTTTAAATGAGTTTGACCGAGGCAACCAGTTTGTTAAGGAAGTTAAAAAGCTGAAATGAGGATAAAGCGTTTAGACTACGCATTATTGTTTATTGTTGCCCTGTTTTTAATTTTAGGCATGTCTTTTTTAGCAACTATTTCTGCTCCAACCTCATTAAAATCATTCGGCACAACAAACTATTATTGGAGACATCAGCTCGTTTGGGGCGTTCTGCCAGGCCTTGCCCTAGGTCTGATTGCTTTTTTGCTTCCTTTGTCGTTAATACGGCGGTTGGCTCCTATATTGCTGTTTTTAAACCTCGTTGCCCTTTGTATGGTTTTTCTCCCGCTTTTAGGCTTAAGGTTTTGGGGAGCCAACAGGTGGTTAAATTTTGGAGTAGCTGTTGTCCAGCCCGCCGAGTTTTTAAAATTGAGCTTTATCTTGTACCTTGCCAGCTGGTTTAAGACAAAATCTGCGATTTTATCTAAGGCCAAGGACTGTTTCTTAAAAATTAAGAGCGTCTTGATTCCTTTTATTATTTTCCTCGCTGTTATCGGGACCATCCTTTATGCCCAGCCTGATTTAACTACACTAGGAATTATTGGGCTGACAAGTTTGGTCATATATTTTTGCTCCGGAATGCCTAAGTGGCATTTTGGTGTGCTTTTTGTTTTAGCACTGGTTATTATTATCATTTTAGGAGTTGTGGCGCCATATAGGATGGCCAGGATATCCACCTTCTTAAATCCAGAAGCAGACCCTATGGGAGGTGGATATCAATTCAAGCAGGCCCTAATTGCTATCGGGTCAGGCGGGCTGGGGGGCTGTGGCATAGGGTTTTCAAGCCAGAAATTCGGCTTTCTACCTCAATCAATGACAGACTCTACTTTCGCTGTTATTGGGGAAGAAATGGGTTTTATCGGCTCTTTAGTTTTGATTTCTCTTTTCCTTTTCCTTCTATGGACGGGTTTTAGCATTGCCAAGCGGTCAAAAGATACATTCTCCCGCTTAGTCTGCGTCGGCATAACGAGCTGGATACTTTTGCAGGGATTTGTTAATATTAGTGCAATGATTGGGCTTATTCCTTTAGGGGGAATACCCCTGCCGTTTATAAGCTACGGCGGATCCCATATGGTTTCAGAGTTGATTGCTATGGGGATTATGTTGAATATCGCAAGGAAAACATGAGAATACTATTTACCGGCGGTGGAACCGGAGGACATCTTTACCCGCTTGTTGCAGTGGCCAGAGAGATAAGAAAACTTTATTCTAAAAAAGATTTAGAATTTTTTTATCTTGGACCAAAAGACGAATACAATGCCATCCTGCTTTCACAGGAAGAAGTTTGTATAAAATCCATTGCTTCGGGAAAGATACGGAGATATTTCTCCTGGCAAAATATTATAGATATTGCCTTCAATATCCCCCTTGGATTTATGCAGGCTGTTTTTTTGCTTTCTAAAATAAAACCCAATCTGGTTTTTTCTAAGGGCGGATCTGGCTCTGTGCCAGTTTGCTTTGCGGCAAAATTATTAAAAATTCCTTTATTTATCCACGAGTCAGACGTTGTCCCAGGGTTTTCAAACCAGATAGCCAGCAAATGGGCAAGAAAGATATTTATTTCATTTCCAAAAACCGAATTCTTTGACCCCCAGAACGTCGTTTTAACCGGAAACCCCATAAGGGTGGAGATTCTAGAAGGGTCAAAAGAACAAGCTCCTGTTTCCCAGGAGAGGTCCGTGCTTTTATTCACCGGCGGTTCCCAAGGAGCAGAATTCCTGAATGATTTTGTTTTAAGAAGCCTTAACATTTTTTTGGAAGAGTTTGAAATAGTGCACTCCTGCGGTATTAATAACTTTAGGGCAGTTTCCTCTGAATCTCTGGCGATTATAGACAAAGACAAAAGTAAGTATTACCACTTGTTCAGCTCTATTGAGGAGAACAAATTAAAGCACATATACAAAGCTTCGGATTTGGTAATTGCCAGGTCGGGTTCAGGCACTATTTTTGAGATTTCAGCTCTGGGACTGCCGAGCATACTTGTTCCTCTGCCATCCTCTGCCTCTGACCATCAGGCAAAGAACGCCTATGCCTATTCCCAAACCGGAGCGGCTATCGTTATGGAGCAGGACAACATGACCAAGAACTTCTTTTTAGAAGAGGTCCATCACATCTTTGCGAGCCAGGAACGGCTGAATATAATGAGAGAGGCGGCCATCGGGTTTTCAAAGCCTAATGCAGCAAAAGCAATTGCCAGAAACATATTAGAGTACTTAATGTTATGAAAACAAGATTTGCCCCTTCGCCCACCGGAAATCTGCACATCGGGTCGGTAAGAACCGCTTTATTCAATTATCTGTTTGCCAAAAGCAACAAGGGAAAGTTTATCCTGCGCATTGAAGATACTGATAGGGAAAGGTCAAAGCCGATTTATGAGAAAGATATTATCGATTCCTTAAAATGGCTTGGTATTGAGTGGGACAAGGGCCCTTTCAACCAGTCAGAACGAACAGACATCTATGAGAAGCATTTAAAAAAGCTGTTAGACGAAAAGAAAGCGTATTACTGCTTTTGCTCTAGCCTTGAGCTTGAGGCAAAAAGACAAGACCAAATGGCTAGGGGAGAGGCTCCTAAGTACGACGGTAAGTGCTCGAATCTTCCCCGAGAAGATATAGAAAAGAATCTTTCTGAAGGAAAAAGCTGTGTGATAAGATTGAGAGTTCCGAAAGTTAAAATTGCCTTTAATGATTTAATCAGGGGAAAAATAGAGATGGACTCAAGCCTGATAGGTGACTTTGTTGTCGCCAAAGACCTTAAAACCCCGCTTTTTCATTTTGCTGTTGTAATAGACGACGAATTAATGGACATCACCCATGTAATAAGGGGAGAGGATCACATTTCCAACACCCCAAAACAAATACTATTGCAGGAAGCCTTGAGCTTTAAAAAGCCTTCCTATGCCCATATTCCATTGATATTAGCTCCTGACAGATCAAAATTAAGCAAAAGGCATGGGGCTACGTCTGTATTGGAATATAGGACTATGGGGTATCTGCCAGAAGCAATTATTAATTTCCTTGCTTTCTTGGGCTGGAATCCTGGGACTGAAAAAGAGATATTCTCATTAAAAGAGCTTGAAAAAGATTTCTCGTTAGACAAGGTTCAGAAGGCTGGAGCAATATTTAATCAGCAACGGCTGGATTTTCTGAACGGCTTTTACATTAGACAGCTTTCAGTTAAAGAATTGGCCAAGCGCTGCAAGGAGTATATAGGAGACCACCCTGATTTAGAGGGGATACTCTCTCTTTACCAAAGTAGAATTAAAAGATTGGATGAATTAGCCCAGGAAACTGATTTTTTCTACAAAGATGATATTTCATACCAAAAAGAGCTCTTAAGGTGGAAGGAGATGACAGATTCAGATTTGGCATCTACCTTAGAAAAACTGGAAACAATCTTAACTGGGATTCCAGAAAAAAATTGGAACCTGAAAAACATTCAAAACATATTATTACTAGAAGCAGAACGCTTTAATAATAGGGGAGAGCTATTATGGCCTTTCAGGGTTGCTATGACCGGCAAAAAGCATTCTGCCGGGCCCTTTGAAGTATCTGCCATATTGGGAAGAGAAAAGACCTTAAAAAGGGTTAAGGCAGCAAGATTATTATGATTAAATATATTATAGTCATTCTTTTAATCTTTGCCGTCTTAATTGCAAGCCAGTATTTTAAATTAGGAGGAGGAATTAACGATTGGCTGCAGGAAAAATGGGAGAGAGTAGGGGATTACTGGGAGGAAAACATAATGCACAGAGTAAGCTCTGAAATTGATAAGAGGCAAGAGATCGCAAAGAATGAATTAGAGGCGCAGGCCAATGAGGCAGGACAAGGGATACTTACTAAAATCAGGAATTATCTTATTGGAGTCGTGGACGATATTTTGGGAACAGGCGCAAAAAAAGACGAGCTCTAGGCTCGTCAGTCTGTTTGTTCGGCGAAGATAAGCGGACGGTGCGACTTCCCCTGAGAAACCGCGATAACGAGCGCAAACATCCGATTGCAGTTCGGACATTGGGCAAGGCGATCCAGACCGAACCCCTTTACAGGGGTTATAGACGTTATACAGCCTACGAATCGACCGTTGCCACGAAAGCCAGGATGCACAGAGAATTCCTTGCCCAAAAAAACAGGCATTTTGATTCCTTTGCAGTGCGGGCACTGTGCATAAAGCAAACGACCGGTCGTAATTCCAGCCAGCGATTTTGTCATTATCTTTCTCCTTGTTAAATGACTGATTTTAGGATATGCTTAATTTTATTCTACGTCAATCGGAAATTGACATACACGCAGATATATGTTATGTTTTAATTAGTGCCTTGACATTTGCTTCTTTTTAGAGGAAGGAATCGACTGATGCAGAAGATGCAGAAAGTGAAAACATTCACTGCAGGATTTGCCGAAGGAAGAGAGGGCGCGATTGCGAGCCTGGACTGCCAAGTAGCAGCCTTTTTTGAGCTCTCGCCTGTGGCAATCCACTCTGTCCATGACGCTGTGCAACCAGGCATAGCTGGAGGAGATCCGTGGCTTGAGAGGATTGTGGTGTTTTCCGAAACAATCTAACCGGAAAGGAATCGCTATGGGAAAAACGCCAGCGGTAGCCAAGTTGGTTTTTGCGCTAGCAATGACCGCAGTAGTTCTGGCCATTGTATCCTGCGCGATTATCACGGTCAGCGTCTTACTCCCTTCGCGCGAGGCAAGGGGAGTCACCATCAGGAATCCCGTTTCCCCCCCCATAGAGGTGGAGAGAAGGGGACCGTTCGGCCTCTATGTCCAGGTTGCTGACAAAACCCAGGTTGGGGCCGTGTCCTTCATGATTAAGGATCCCAACGGTCTGATGCTTCTGTGGAACTGCCATGCCGTGTACTTCACTGACAGTGGCTTCGATGGGACCTTAGATAAGGTCATCATTGTCACGACAAAGGGGGTTATACTGAATCTGACAAGACCTGTGGGGGATCAGGGTCTTGAACAGAAGTTATGGGATACTTGGGAAAAGCGCTTCCTGGGTGTCCGGAGGGCTGTTGCTCATGGCAACAGCGACTACGATTAGTCATGTGGGTGGTTTTGCAGAAATGCAAACCCACCCTCTTTTATTATGCGACAAGAATCAGTTCCTGCAGAAAAAGAGTAGGAGGGGATGTTGAACGATACAATTTCAGAAAAAGAAAGCAATAAAGCCCACTCGAAAACTTATTTTAAAAAGTAGGCATATTGCGTAATGGGTGAGTACTAAAATAGAGGGCATTGACAGTCCCTGGGGCAGGGGTATTATGAATATATGGAAGTGAGTATAATATCTCTTACACTCATAAA
>JAHIEB010000047.1 GCA_018894075.1 Patescibacteria group bacterium
CCAGCCGTATATTCGTTTCAAAGGCCTGCTTTTGAATCTTGGATTTAATGGCGTCAAAAGATCTCTGGTCTACAACCTGCTCCCTCCTCCTCTCGGGCAAAGAACTTTCCTTGGATGAGGTCGTCGAAACTAAGTAGTCTATATTCCTTGTTAAATCTTTTGTCAGGGCGCTCCCGGTACTTGCAAACTCTGACATAGCTGCCTTTAACGGCTTTCCTTCCTGCAATTTTTCTAAAACCTGCTGACCCAGCTTTCTCCATTTGTCCTGTCGCGCCGGCCTGATAACAACCTGAATGGCTGCTCCCTCCTCATTGCTTATCTTGCTTAATGTATTAGTAAGAGCTGAAAGAGGGTCTTTTTCCAAATTAACGTAAGTGCTTATTGGGAAAATAGGGCTCTCCTTTAATTTCAGGTACGAGGCAAAGGTCACTCCGCCCGGTTCAAATACGGTATAATCCTGGGGAATCTTCTCAACCAGAGCTCCAGGATAAACGCCATGAACATATTTTTCTAGAGCTGTCTCTAGATGCAGAGGGACCGCGATATAGAAAGAGATGTCAGTATTTCCTATTTGCGAAGCTATCTCTAGAGCTATTCGGGGGACTCCCTTCTGGCCCTGCTGGGCCGTTAGATAGAGAAAGTTTGCGAAAAACTGCTCCATTTGGCCGATAATTGTTTTTTCTTCTTTGCCCATCAACTCATTTTTCTTTTCTGATGATTTGGGCATCATTACTAAAAACAAAGACATTCCTAATGACTCCAAAAGAGTGCCTTTATCTTTTTTCTCAAAATAGAAGGCAATAATCACACTCAAAAACAGAAGAACGAAGAATATGGCCAGTATTTCTATAATTCCCATATTATTTTGAAAACTTCTTAAATAACCCTTCTTTTATAAGAAGGTCATGAAAAACATCTAAAATGTACGGGTCATTCATATTCCTTGCCATCTTTACTGCAAACTCTAAACCTCTTTCTCGGGCAACATTTAAAAGGTGCGCAAGTTTTTCTTTTTCCCCTAGAAACTCTATCTTCTTTGCTTTTTCTACTGCCTCGTCCTCCAGCTCCGGAGAAAGATTAAGCATTTCAATCTCGCGCAAAAGCTCCTGCTTGATTGCTTCTCGGTCTTCAATGGGGAGCTTTGACTTCTCTGACTCCTTTTTATCTACTTCAGCCTGAACTTCCTTTTGTTTTTCCCAAACATCCTTTTCTTTTATATAGATGTCTTTTTTTTCGTCTGTCATGGCATTAACCTTATATCAATTAATTGCTCCTGCGCGACTGGTTTATTATAACCGCTGTTATCGTAGAGTATTACCTTAACCTTTAATCCTTGGGCTACCTTTGCCACCTCAAAATACTTCTCGCAGGGAGTCGGCTCAAAACTGGGCTTTAAGATTGACCCGCATAGGGTTCTGTCTGGTAGCCAGGGATTAACCTCTTCTCCGGAGGCGGTATAGCTTCTACCTTCAGAGTCAACAATCTCCCCTATCCCCCATATGCCAAGCCCGGTGTTTTCTTTGCCTACATTCTGCGCTCCCACAATCAGCTTTACAAATCTTTCTGTTGACTTTAAGTCCTCCTGGAAATAGGCGTACATTGTGTCTTTTAGTTCTGAAATGTATAAAGTGTCGCCAACATCTTCGGCTTCCAAAAATACGAATCTTACATCCCCCAGCGTTGCCTCATAATCAGGCAGGCCATCTATAATTACAGCGTCATCAGGCGGAGGAGCAGGTTTTGTGTTGTTAACCACAAAATATGCCACAACCAAGGCGACTAATACCAAAACCGCTAGGATTAAAAGGGTTTTAGCAATTTCACCAGATGATTTCTTTATCTTATTTATCATATTTTTGAGCCCCCTTGTACCAAGCAGAAAACTTGCAGTCTCTGCTGTGGACAGGTGGCGTTTCTTTTTTTAAAATATTTATTGCTCCTTTGAATAATTCCTCAACATCGTCAGGGTTGGTATCTATCTCATGCATCTCTTTTTTAAACGGAAGGCGGTCTTTGAATCCGTTTGTCTTATCCACAACATAGAAAGCCAGATACCCTTTTCTTGGAGTGCTAAAACCATTCTTTTCAAGTAGATAAGTATATACATCCATCTGTATTTGAAATCTGTCATACACGTTGGCCACCTTGCTTCCTGTTGATTTATAGTCTAGGGGGGCCAATTTCTTGTCTGGAAATTCAAGAACATCGTCTACGGCTCCGAACAGAGTGGCATTAATTTTTCTGTCAAAGTATCTTATGCCCGAAAAGTTGTCTCTCCACTGGTCTAAAAGCTTTTGATTGGAAAACAGCTTCGCATTGATCTCCCTCATTAAAGGATGCTTTTCCCCTTTCTGCCTGAATTCGTCAAACTCTTCTTTCAGAAGCACATCGATAGCAGAGTTTAAAGCATATGGATAAGGGGGCGGCCTTTTTATGCCTTTCTTTTTATCCATCCAAAAGCAACAAGGACATTCAAGATACAGATTCAGAGAATTCGGGGACAACTGAAACCTTTCTGGCATATTACCCTATTTTAACAGAAGAAAAATCCCTACACAAGGTGTAGGGATATATATTCACAGGCAGTGGTAGATGTGCCGGACATCTTCCCTGGGTTTTGCCGGCGGAAGTTCGCCAGTAATCACCCTGTCAAGAGCTCGGACAAGACCCGACCAGCGTTGGTAGGGTTGCCCAGTATCAATCTCATCCATAACAACGGGTTGGCCAGGAAGCTCCTTGATTGACTGGACAGCTGCTGCCAGAGATTCAGAGCCTGGCTCTCCAAGCGCCACGCCGATGACAGGGATGCTTCTGCAACAAGCGTAAAGCCATGCGTCGAGCACTCCTGGCAAAGCAAATGACTTACTGCCAAGGCAGATGATTGCGTCAGCAGAGACGTCCTCGGCAAAAGAACGAACTTGCTCTGGATTTCTGTGGCAACTCAAGATGTGCACATTGATGTTGGCCGTTCTGCGGGCGCTAGCAATGTGATTGCACATCTCGGGATTCTTCTCCACATCAGACTTGCTTCCGAAAACAATGGCGATGGTCTTGAGCTGGGTATCAGCACCTACGCCCATTACGTTTCGCAGATACATCTCCAGCGTTTTTCCTGTCAAACGCCAAAAAATGTACCTGTAGGCCTGCGCAGTTTGCCGGAGAAGATTGTCTGGAACAGCTATGCTGTGTACCTGTACAACATGGTCCGGGTTGCTCGGGTCAAGCGTGTTGATAGCGTAGCGCTTTCCCCATTCTCTCACCAACTGCTTGTCAAGGGCAGAAGGTGCGCGTCTCACCGAGCTCTTGCGGCTTTCCAGCCAATCAGGCAAAAGCCAGAATCTGCTTGAGTCTGGAGTCAGAACTTCATCGCAAACAACGTTGCTCATCTCCAGTTTTGTGTCAGCCAACACAATGCCACATTGTCGGCAGTGATGCCTGGCTATCTGGCAAACCTGCAAAAGCGTGTAGGTCTGCTGCGGGTATTGGGCCCGTATCTCTGCGGCCGAAAGGTTTTCATCGTGCCCTTCAATTGCCTTGGTTGTCGGCGTGTCCATGATATACGGCAGCTCGTCTCCGTCCTGTAAAGGAACAGGGACTGCGTGTCCGCAGATGGTTCCGGTTTCA
>JAHIEB010000048.1 GCA_018894075.1 Patescibacteria group bacterium
ATCCCGTTAGAAAGTATTATGGTTGAGTTGATAAAATAAGAGATATTAGTAGCAACTTTTTTCTACCGCGGGGAAGTTCTCCCAGAACCAAGTTTGAACTGCGTCCCAATGCCCGCGCATTTTACAGAAGCCGTTACAACCGAGGCTCTTTAGTTGACAAATTAATAAAGAAGAAGTAGTTTGAAATCAATGTACCTTTGGAAAAACTAACGAGAAAGGAAATTTCCAATGGCAAAAAAGTCGGTAAAAAAGAAAAGCCAGAAACCAAAGCCGACGAAATGTCTTGATGGGGTTGGATTGTGCAAGCCCAACAAGACGTCGAAAGGGTACTGCAACGGTTGCGGAGGCTAATCTCAGAAAGGAAGGACTATGTAGACGGGAAAGGAAAAAAGGCACAAGTGCGCCATCTGCAATGTGGGCGGTCGCCTGTGGCACCACAAGGGCCACTATTTCTGCCCTAGGCACAAGATAAAGAGCGGGGGCAGATACGGCACCTGCGCTGGTTGTTTCGGCGATATAGCATTCTCCTTATTAGAGTCACGAGCCGTAGGTTACCGTCTACCTGAAATTGAAAGACGGTTTTTTATTCTAAAAAAATCAGCTTCAGTATTCTAATCCGCTCATAATTTTCCGTAATTTTGATTCTAATATTATATGCGCGCCATGCAAATTTTCCCTAGATGATTCTCGGGTTTTTGTTTGGTTTGTTGACATAAATTAAATAGTATGATATTATCATTTATCGTTAGTACATAAACAACTCCCATAAAGGACGGCTAATGGCCGAAGAATTTCTTTAAGGAGAACGGCAATGGAAGTCGGAATATTCTACGATTTGGACCCTCCCGCTGTGATCGGAGGGAAGATATTCCGTCGGGTTGAGTGTATTTTTCAAGTGCCCGGACACCCTGATGAATACGTGGTTAGGGGCATACCCGATGGAGGGACAACGCAAGAATCCTTTGGCCTCAAGTTTACCCAACAGGGCAGAATCAAACCCGTGCGCTCTAGTAATCAATACGGTTGCTCTCTGCGCCTAGCTCCACGATGACTTTTTGTGGGGCTTTTTTATTTTAAGCTAATCAGCTCAGCAGTGGGGAAGTTCTTTCAGAACCAAGTTTGGACTGCGCTCCACTGCCTGCGCATATCCCATTGTCCACCGGCAATGCAACACAGTTTGAACTACCACTTTATCTCGAGTGGTTCCGGTTCGGCATCACGGGTAAAGTATTGACACGTTTACTTTAATATGCTATAATCGTCCCATAGTAGATCATTGAAAATAACAGTTGTTTTCACCTTACGCAGGCGCGTCGGGGCAACTGTTTTTAATGGACTTACTGGAAAGAGGAGAATCGAGATGAAGACCGGCAAGATGACGGCGGCGGCGGTGATGTATGTGGCGCTCGTGGCGCTTATGTTCGGTGGGATGTTCGCGTCCTCGGCTTCGGCCGCGGGCGACAGCAACAGCCCAGGCGGGCAGCAGTCAAGTCTGAACTCCAGCGTCGACCTCGGTGACGTCAAGTACAACTTGCGCACCGGCGACCAAGGAGGCGGAAGGTACGACCTTTCGCTCAATTTCGACATCTCCTGCGGAGTCATCACCTCCGCATCGGTGTCGATTACGCGCGATTCGTTGTATCCAACGAAGAGCATAGTGAACGCGTTCATTTACGGGATTCTCGACGTAGAGCCAACGCTCGTTGATTGGAAGTCCCAATCGACTAACATCTCGCGGCGTGGTGGCTTCGAGGCAACCATCTATGCGAGCGTCGGCGCAGTACGACCCCTCATCTGGAGCGATGAGGAGAAATATGTCTATGGTGACATTTTCTCCTCCTCCCACCTAGGCGCGTCGCTTTCGCAGGTTGTTGGCATTGACTTTGCCAGCGCTTGTTACAGAGAGTACGACGCCTACACCTTCGAATGGGAGAATTGGGACGGCACCATTTTCACCGAAAAAGTGCCGGCCAGATTCATGATGGACGCGACGTGGTACGTCGAGTTCATGAGTTCTACCGCGGCTGACATGGCCTTCGCCATACAGCCGACCTCGGTCATGTCGACCCCCGAACCGGCGACCATGTCGCTGCTTGGGCTTGGGCTCGTCGGGCTCGTGGTCCGGCGGAAGAGGAGGTAGGCGCTCGCAAGAGTGCAAAACACAAACAAGGCGCTTTTTGACAAGGATGTCAAAAGCGCCTATTTCTTTACATAAAAATTAACGCGCGCCTTTTACTTTCAAAAGCCACCCTTTAATTGAGGTGGTTTTTGGGTGGGATGGATATTTGTCTGAAAATAGAGTAGGATATTCATTATGCCGGGTGATGAAATAATAGTAAAATTTAATAATGTTTCCTTTGGGTGGGGAATAAACAAGCCAATTTTAAATGAGGCTAATTTTTGTATACGCAGGGGCGCAAAAATTACATTAATGGGCCAGAATGGCGCAGGAAAAAGCACGATATTCCAATTAATGACTGGCGAATTAAAACCCGATTCGGGCGCGGTTAATACAAATAAAGATTTGACAATAGCTACCGCCAAGCAAGTAATTCCGCGCGGAGATTTGAAGCTAACTGTAAAAGAATTTTTTGAAAATTGTTTTTCAGGAAAAATATATGATATTGATAAAAAAATCAGAGATGTTTTAGAAATAGTAAATCTTGTTATTCCGCATGACAGATTGATTAAAAACCTTTCAGGCGGCCAGCAGGCAAGGGTTCTTTTGGCGTCCGCCTTGATACAGGATCCGGATCTGCTTTTATTAGATGAGCCTACAAATAATTTAGATAAAGCTGGCATTGAGCACTTAACCAAATTTATTATTGATTATCCCAAAACCTGTATTGTAATTTCCCACGATGCAGATTTTTTAAATATTTTTACGCAGGGCGTATTATATTTAGATATATTTTCAAAAAAAGTTGAGCAATATGCGGGGGACTATTTCACCGTTGTCGAAGAAATTAAGCTCCGCCTAGAAAGGGAACGCATGAAAAGTGCTCGGCTAGAAAAAGATATTTCTCATAGAAAAGAACAGGCTAACTTTTTTGCTCAAAAGGGAGGACATCTTAGAGACGTTTCTTCAAAAATGAAAAAAAAGATAGAGGAGTTAGAAGGGGAGGCCGTAGAATTAAAGAGAGAAGATAAAACTATAAAAAACTTTATAATTCCGGCTCAAAAAGATATTGGAGGAGTAATTGTACAATTGAATTCCGTCGCAGTTGCAAAAAATCACAAATTTGTAAATAAAAAGGTAAATGTAACCTTAAATAAAAGAGAAAGGTTGCTTTTAACTGGGCCGAACGGGGTTGGTAAAACTACACTCTTAGAAAAACTGGCCTCTGGCCACGCAAAAGGTGAGTACATCAAAGCAGGAGTCAAAATCGGATATTATAGGCAAGACTTTTCAACATTGGATTTTAACGCAACCGTATATCAAACATTTTCCAAAGCAATGGACGGTGCGGGAACAGAACAGGGGCTTCGAGCTCACGCAGCCGGGTTTCTTTTAGATGCAGAGATATTAAAAGCTAAAATTGGATCGCTTTCCGAGGGCCAAAAAGGGCTAGTTGCTTTTGCTACAATAGCATTAGAAAAACCGGGATTGCTTATTTTAGATGAACCTACAAATCACATTAATTTCCGTCATATCCCGGTAATTGCAAAAGCAATAAATAATTTTGACGGTGCTATAATATTAGTAAGTCATGCTCAAGATTTTGTAGAGAAGATAAGAGTGGATTTCGCACTGGATTTAGGACTGTTATAATAGAAACCAAGAGGGGATTTTGTTTGACATTTCTACTGTTCTGATGTATGATTAACGTGTGGCCTTTGGAATAAAAGCAGGCCGCATATTTTTTTATGATACAGAAGCAAGTAGACACACATTTATTAAATGAGACAGAAATGACTTTTGGCGGTCTTGGCATAGCTCCAAAGCTTCTGGATGTAATTTCAAAATTAGGATTTAAGTCTCCGACCTCGATACAGCACAAAGCGATTCCTGTAGCCGTCGAAGGCAAGGATATTATTGGTATAGCTCAAACAGGCACGGGCAAAACTTTAGCTTTTGGTATTCCTTTGGTTCAGCAGATTTTAAAAGACGGAAAAGGAAAAGGATTAATTATATTACCAACTCGCGAGCTTGCCTTACAGATAAATGAATCTATACAAAAAATAGGCAGGGATTTTGGTATAAAAACAGCAGTGTTAATCGGCGGAGCTCCCATATGGGCGCAAAAAAGAGAAATTTCTTATAATCCCCGTGTTATTATCGGCACTCCGGGAAGAATTAATGATCATATCCAGCAAAGAACTTTAAACTTACGCGATGTTACAATTTTAGTTTTAGATGAAGCCGATAGAATGTTTGATATGGGTTTTGCTCCGCAGATAAACAAAATACTACAAGTGGTTCCCAAAAACAGGCAAACGATGCTGTTTTCAGCAACAATGCCAGACGGCATTGTAAAAATTGCTAGTAACCATATGAAGCTTCCCGTTAGAGTAGAAATAGACAGGACGGGAACTACTGCTGAAAATGTTGAGCACGAATTATTTGTTGTCAAAAAAGACCAAAAGCTTTCATTATTGGGAAAATTGCTTCAAGAATACAAAGGAAGCGTTTTAATCTTTTTAAGAATGAAGCACAATGCCAGAAAAGTTTGTGATACGGTGCGGAACATCGGAATTCCCGCGGCAGAAATACATTCTAATAGATCGCTGCGCCAGAGAAAAGAAGCACTGGAGGGATTCAAGCTCGGCAGATATAGGGTGCTTGTGGCAACCGACATCGCTTCGCGCGGTATAGATGTGAAGGGCATTGAATTGGTTATCAACTTTGATCTTCCTGAAAATCCAGAAGATTACGTCCATCGCATTGGAAGAACCGGTAGAGCCGGCATGGCAGGAAAAGCCGTTTCCTTTTGTTTACCAGACCAGGGATCTAAAGTCAGGGAAATTGAAAGATTAACAAGGCTTTATTTACCTATTTCAAAATTACCCAATCTTCCTCCTAATTCAAATCAGCCATCTAATAATTTTAGTAATCCTAGTAGAAGTAATTATTCTTCATATAGAAATAGACCTGCCCGTGCGGGCGGGCCATCGGGTCGTTTTGGCCATGCAAAAAAAAGATACTAAAACATACGACTTTGATGTTGCTGTTATCGGAGCTGGCCCCGCTGGAATGATGGCGGCTTGTGTCGCAGCGCGTCAAGGATTGAGTGTTGTTTTAATAGAAAAAAATTCCGCGCTTGGTAAAAAATTACTCTTAACGGGGAATGGAAGATGCAACTTAACCAATTCAGAATTTAATTTAAAAGAACTGGTAAAAAATTATAATAATGGAGAATTCCTTTTCCACGCTTTTTCTGTTTTTGGCCCGAAGGAAGTAATCGATTTTTTTGAGGGATTAAAGGTAAAAACTAAAACCGAAAAAGATAAAAGAGTTTTCCCAAGAAGCGACGATGCAAAAGAGGTTTTGGAAGCGTTAGCCGGCTGTTTATCAGATAAAAAAATAAAAATGTTTTTCGCTTCCGAAGTTGTGGGTGTTAGTTGTAAAGATAAAAAAATAATCAAGATAATTTTGAAGGATAAAGAAATCAAGGCAAAAAACTATGTCCTTTGCACCGGAGGAAAGTCTTATCCCTTGATTGGTTCCGATGGTTTCGGCTATAAATTAGCTGAAAAAATGGGACACACCATTGTGGAACCAAGACCTGCTTTGTCTCCGATAAAAATAAAAGAAGGATGGGTTAAGAATTTACAGGGAATAAGTTTAAAAGATATTAAGCTAACCGTGTATCAAAATCGGAAAAAACAGCTTCAAGAAGAAGGAGAAATCTTATTCACTCATTTTGGCATGAGCGGGCCTGCTGTTTTAAATATCAGTGGTAAAGTGGGAAATTTATTAAAAAAGGGAGAAATAAAGATATCTATCGATATTTTCCCCTTACTGAACCAAGAAGAGCTTTTAAAGAGGCTCGAAGATATCTTAAGGAAATATCCAAACAAAACAGCTAAAAACATATTGTCGATTTTTGTGCCCGAAAGATTGGCAGAAGTTCTGTTAGATATCGCCAGCATAGATAAAAATGAAATAGCCAATGATATGGCGAAAATTAAAAGAGCAACAATAGTAAAAAGTTTAAAAAATATTGAAGTCACAGCAGAAGATATTTTTGGTTTTGACCAAGCCATAATTACAAGAGGAGGAGTATCTTTAAAAGAGATAGACCACAATACAATGAAATCTAAAATAATCGATAACTTATTTTTTGCAGGTGAGATTATTGATGTTGATGGCAAAACTGGTGGTTTCAATTTACAAATGTGTTGGAGCACGGGATATACCGCTGGGAAAAGCTGCCAGTAAAATTTTTCACTAGGCAAAGAAAGAGGCGAAAGAAATAATTGTGTTTATGGATAATTTACGAAATAAGATAGTAGGCCGTCCACCAGCCCGTTTTAATTGACAATCAAGGCCTTAGCTGGTTAGATGAAGTTAGTATAATCATTAAACTAAAAGAATATGCCAGCCCTCATATACATCTTAATCATTATTGCCGTTCTGATTGTTCTAGCCTCAATAAGGCAGATAAACCAGTATGAAAAAGGCGTTAAATTAATGCTGGGAAAGTATATCGGCACAATGGAACCCGGCTGGAGGTTGGTGTGGCCCATTTTCCAGTCATACAGGAAAATAGACCTAAGGGTGAAGGCAGTGGATGTCCCTAATCAGGAAGCAATCACAAAAGACAATATTTCTGTCGCCGTGAATGCAGTCATCTACTATAAAGTGCAAGACGCTGACAAAGCAGTTTTGGAGGTGGAAAACTTTTACTACGCCATCTCTCAAATGGCCCAGACAACAATGAGAAATGCTGTCGGACAGGTTGACTTAGACGATTTGCTATCTCAAAGAGACAGGGTTTCAGAGAATATCCGAAAAATCATAGACGATGCTACGGATCCATGGGGAATAAAGGTTTTAAATGTTGAGTTAAAAGATATTGTTCTTCCCGAAGAGATGAAAAGAGTAATAGGAAAACAGGCTGAAGCTGAAAGAGAGAAGAGAGCCATTATTATAAAAGCAGAAGGAGAGGTGATTGCGGCTGACAATATGGCAAAAGCAGCTAAAATACTTGCTGAATCAAAGGGGGCTCTGCATTTAAGAACTCTTCAATCCATTAATGATATAAGCTCGGACCAGTCAAACACAATAGTGTTTGCTGTGCCCCTCGAAGTTTTACGAGCCTTTGAGTCCTTTGGAAAAAAGGACCAGTCGCAAGAGTAGGGGTTGCTCGAAAGCCACCCCTTAATTTAGTATAATTAAAGCATGAAAAAATACTTTTCAAAAAGAATAAAAACAGCTAAATTGAATTTCCAGAATCTGAGATCCAAAGCCGTGGTTCGCATGTCCAATCTAGCTAAGCGGCTGGACCAAGGCCATAGCCAGCGTCAAAAGAAAAAGTAGATTAGCCTCATTCCGGCAGGATAAAATAGCCCCTTTATGTACTTGCTTTCAGCCTGATTTTGAGGTAGAATAGAGGAATATACAGCATGCCTAAAATCATTAAAATTGAGTCAGAGAAAGAGGCTTTTTTGATTTCTGAGCTAGATAAAAAGGACGATATTAAAGCCCAAAGAATAAAGAGGCTCTTGTGTCTTCCAGATTTAACCAAAAAAGAGGGCTCTCCTGTTAAGATTATGGTAGACCAGATTTTGAATCTGCCCAGGTTCTCTGATTTTGATTTAATTGACTTTCCGAAGATTGTTTCTGTTGAGGAGAATTTTGACCTTTTGAACACCCCCAAAGACCATCCAAGCAGAAAGGAAACAGATACCTATTACCTTACAGATACCGACCTCTTGAGAACCCAGACTACGACAATGTGGCCTTTTTATCTTAAAGGAAGCAAAGAGAAGCTGGAAAAAGAAGGAGTAATTAAAGCTCTCTCAGCTGGCATTGTATTTAGAAAAGACGAGATAGACAGAAACCATTTCCCGGCTTTCCACCAGATTGACGGCTTGTACATTTGTAAGAAAGACAAAGATATTATTACTGTTAAAGAATTAGAGGAGGTCCAGGTAGATATTGCAAAGAGTTTATTCGGAGATAAAGTTGAGTGGAAGTTCTTAACCGATTCTTTCCCCTTTACAGACCCCTCCCTAGAACTAGACATTAAATTCAATGACCAGTGGATGGAGGTGACAGGATCAGGTTTGGTTCACCCTGAAGTGCTGAAGAAATTTGGGCTGGACCCTGAAATATATAACGGATGGGCATTTGGATTCGGCTTGGACCGGCTGGCTATGGTTAAAATGAAGATAAATGACATTAGGGTGCTTTGGTCAGAAGACCCCAGAATTACAAGCCAGTTTAAGGATATTAACAGCGTATACAAAGAGGTGAGCAAGTATCCTGAAGTTTCAAGGGACATATCCTTTGTTATTGATAAGAACATCAATTTGAACAACTATTACGAGATTGTCAGGGATTACGCTGACAATTTAATTGAGCAGGTAAAGATTATAGACGACTATGAGAACGAAGAAAAATTCGGCAAAAACAGAAAGAGCTACACTTTCAGGATTATTTACAGGTCTCCTGAAAGAACTTTAACCAACGAGGAGATAAACATAATACAAGAAAAGATAAGAGAAAAAACAAAGCAAGATCTTCAAGCAATCTTGAGATAAAAATTATGCCAAAAGAGATAAAAAAAGAAGGAGAATATACAGCCAAAGACATATATGTCTTAAAAGGGCTTGAGGCAGTAAGAAAGAGGCCGGCAATGTATATCGGCTCTACGGGCCTAGACGGCTTGCATCATTTGATTTGGGAGGTTGTTGATAACTCCCTAGATGAGGCAATGGCTGGTTTTTGCAAGAACATTGATATCATTCTTTTGCCAGACGACGTAGTAAAGGTTTCTGACGACGGACGAGGAATCCCGGTTGAAAAGCATCCCCAGACAAAGAAATCCACATTGGAAACAGTTATGACTGTCCTGCATGCCGGAGCTAAGTTCGGATCCAGTGCCTACAAGGTGTCTGGAGGGCTTCACGGCGTAGGAGTCTCTGTTGTTTGCGCCCTTTCTAAATATATGAAAGCCGAGGTCTGTAGGGATGGAGGATTATATATGCAGGAGTATGCCAAAGGGGATGTCAAATATCCGGTTAAAAAAGTAGGGGCATGCAAGAAAACAGGGACCTCTGTCACTTTTCAGGCCGACCCGGATATTTTCAAAGAGATAAAGTTTGATTTAAAGAAGATATTAAGCCATTTAAGGCAGCAGGCGTATTTGACAAGAGGAGTAAAGATAAGCATTTCTGACCAGAGAACCAAAGAGAGGTTTGACTACTCCTTCTATTTTGAAGGAGGAGTGGCTTCCTATGTCAAATATCTGCTTTCTGGCAATACGCCGAGAAATCCTAACATTTTTTCTATTAACACTGTTAAGAGCGACGTTGCCATTGAAGTCGCGTTCCAATATACCCAGGAGATGGAATGCGCTGAAGAGAGTTTTGCCAATAATATATATACTCCAGAGGGAGGAACCCACCTTACCGGGTTTAGAGGAGCTCTAACAAGGTCTTTAAATGATTATGCACGGAGAGAGGGATTCCTAAAAGAAAAGGACGAGAATCTTACTGGAGAAGATGTGAGAGAGGGTCTGACTGCTGTTGTCTCAATTAAAATAGCAAACCCTCAGTTTGAGGGACAGACCAAGGCAAAGCTGGGCAATACCGAAGCCAAGAACGCTGTCGAGACTGCGACAGCAGAAGCCCTAGCCGACTATTTAGAAAGATTTCCTTCTGACGCCCGAGCTATTACTGAAAATTGCATGCTGGCTTCAAAAGCTAGGCTGGCAGCAAAATCAGCCAGAGCCACTGTCCTAAGAAAAGGAGCTTTAGAGGGTTTGGCGCTACCAGGAAAATTAGCAGACTGCCTGTCTAGAAAGCCCGAGGAATCAGAGCTGTATATTGTGGAGGGCGAGTCGGCCGGCGGATGTTTTGCTGGAGACACAACGGTCGCTCTTGCGGACGGAAGGGATGTTTCTTTTAAGCAATTAATCTCTGAAGACAAGCAAGGTAAAAGGAATTATTGTTACACTATTAAAAGAGATGGGAGTATCGGTTTGGGGCTGATTTCAAATCCAAGGAAGACCAGATTGAGCGCTAAGGTGGTTAAAGTGGTGCTCGACAACGGCGAGGAAATCATCTGTACTCCAGATCACAAGTTTATGAGGCGAGATGGAGAATATCTTGAGGCAAAGGATTTAACTCCGCAAGATTCTTTAATGCCCCTTTACAGGAAGCAATCAAAGATAGAGGGGAGAATAACCATTAAAGGGTATGAAAAAGAGGCAGTTCAAAACTACAACCATAAGATTATTAAAATCGTTAAGCTTAAGAGAAGAATTGATGTTTATGACATTGAGGTTGCCGGTACTCATAATTTTGCATTAGCTTCAGGCATATTTGTCCATAATAGCGGGAAGCAAGCTAGAGACCGCCATTTTCAGGCCATTCTTCCTTTAAGGGGAAAAATACTGAACGTAGAAAGAGCTCGATTAGACAAGATGCTGGACTCAAAGGAGATTAGAGCTTTGGTTATTGCTCTCGGCACTGCCATAGGAGAGGACTTTAACATTGAGAAGTTGAGATACCACAGGATAATTATTATGACTGACGCTGATGTTGACGGGTCTCACATTAGAACCCTGCTCCTTACTTTCTTTTACAGGCATTTTAGGCCCCTGGTTGATGCAGGATACATTTACATTGCCCAGCCCCCTTTGTACAAAATACAATCTGGCAGAGAGATAAAGTATGCATATAACGAGGAACAAAAAGGCCAGATTATAAAAGGACTAAATAAGACCCAAGGGGTTTCTATCCAGAGGTACAAGGGCTTGGGAGAAATGGACGCAACCCAGCTTTGGGAAACGACCATGGACCCCTCAAAGAGATTATTGTTGCAGGTGATGGTTGACGAGGCCAGAGAAGCTGACAAGATATTCGATATCTTAATGGGCGCCGAAGTAGAGCCGCGAAAGAAGTTCATACAAACCCACGCTAAAAACGTGAAGAATCTGGACATATAGTTGACTTTCAATCAATAATGGGCTAATCTTAATACAGATGGCCCGAAAGGCCGTTTTAAAAACCATGAACTTTATTAAAAAAGCACAAATCTTTTTAAAGGAGGTATATGTAGAGCTCAAGAAAGTGAGCTGGCTTTCAAAAAAAGAGCTTTTAAAATACACCTTGATTGTTATTGCTTTCACCCTGATAGCGGCCGCTTTTTTGGGGGGTTTGGACTACATCTTTTCATGGTTCTTGAAAACATTCATTGTGTATAGGTATTAATTTTCTGAACAACCATGCCAAAACAAATAGTTGAGCAGGAGAAAAATTGGTACGCCATCCACACTTACTCGGGATATGAGGATGCGGTTGCCAAGAATTTAAAACAGAGGATTGAGAGCTTAGGAATGGAGGACAAGATTTTCAATGTAATTGTCCCCAAAGAGAAAAAGATAAAGATAAAGAACGGTAAAAGAAAGGTGACAGAAGAAAAGATCTATCCGGGATATGTCTTGGTGGAGATGATCGTCACTGATGCTTCATGGTATGTTGTCAGAAACACGCCCAGAGTGACTGGCTTCTTGGGGGCAGGAACCACTCCGCTGCCCGTTGTCAAAGAAGAAATTGACGACATTCTAAAGAGGACAGAAGCCAAAGAGCCGGATTTCAAAATTGACTTTGAGAAGGGGGAGCTGGTAAAGATTAGTGACGGCCCATTCAAAGGGTTTGAGGGCAAGGTCTCTGAAATTGATCCAGGAAAAGGCAAGATAAAGGTGTTAGTCAATATGTTCGGTCGAGATACTCCAGTAGAGCTCGACTCTTTACAGATAAAAAAACTATAACAATATGGCAAAAGAAGTAAAAGCAGTAGTAAAATTGCAGATACAGGCAGCTAAAGCGAATCCCGCCCCTCCAGTGGGTCCGGCTTTGGCTCAGCACGGAGTAAACATTGCGGAATTCTGCCAGAAGTTTAATGAGGCCACTAAGGCGCAGGCGGGGTTTGTTATCCCAGTAGAGGTGACAATCTTTAAAGACAGGACCTATACGTTAAAACTAAGAAAGCCGCCTGCATCTGAATTGCTGAAGAAAGCAGCAGGTATTGAAAAGGGGTCTGGCCAGCCTAATAAGACAAAAGTGGGAAAGATCACAAAAGCCCAGCTTGAAGAGATAGCAAAAACCAAGATGGAAGATTTGAATACAGACAGCCTTGAAGCTGCTATGAGATTGATAGGGGGAACTGCCAGGAATATGGGGATTGAGATTGCAGAATAGCTTGAATACAACATCAACAAAAAAGCAACCCCATAAGGGTTGTCTTTTCTGTATACATTGACTAAATAGTAATAAGGAGTACAATATGGGCACAAGAAGAAGGCTCCTTTACAATAAGGATGCTTGTACTGTGTAGCGTGGCGAAAACCTTAAGAAAGGAGAAAACGCCATGAACGAGGAGAAGAATGTGTACAGGTTTGTCGCAGCAGTCCTGATGGGTCTGCCTGAGGTGGGTGGCGAACAGAGGCAGCGGTGGATTGACCACCCGAGAGAACTGCAGGAAGCGCTCAGCGTCCTTAATAGGATGCCAGACTTAGGCTTGCGGACTTGGAAAACCATCAAGCTCGGTGGCCTAAAGAACGCCGATGATTTCCGCAGGGCCATCAAGGGCTGCGGAATGCGCATCAACGACGGGGCCGACGACATCATCGGAACGCCCGGGTTCGTGGTGGCCGCAGGAGAGGTGGAAGTTGACCTGGTCAAGGTCACTGTCGGTGATCTCGGCTTCACGAACGGAGCCACCCGCGGCCAAATCTACGTGCTGGCTGAAGAGCTCGGCCTCAAACTCTGCCCGCCGGAAGTCGGTCCTCAACTGCGGTTGCAGCACAAAGACCAGCCCAATGGCGAGTGGATTATTATCGGCATGGAGCCGATTCGCGACTCGGACGGCAACCTGCACGTGTTCGATGTCGGGCGCGGTGACAGTGGTCAGTGGCTCGGCAGCGACTATGGCAACCCCGACAACTTCTGGAGTGCCGGCAATCAGTGGCTCTTCGTCCGCCCCCGCAAGTGTCAGTAATTGCCCTTGGATTCTTGGGGATCTCGGCTCTTGATAGAGCTTGGTCTCTTAGTCCCTTGGCAACAAGCCCCTCAATGCATTATGCAGAGAGGGGTTTTCTTTTGCTATTGATTAAACAATCTCTTTTTGCTAAATTAAGATATTGTAATAAAACTATGGATAATCAAAAGAGAGTTCCAAAGGATCAATACTATTTGAATATTGCCAAAGAGATTGCTCAAAGAGGGACATGTTTTCGGGCAAGATATGGAGCCATTATTATAAGGGACGACCAGCTGATTGCAGCAGGCTATGTGGGAGCGCCGAGAGGGACAAAGGATTGTTTAGAAAGAGGATACTGTTTAAGAGATGAGTTGAAGATTCCCCACGGCAGTCATTATGAGATTTGCCGGTCAGTGCACGCTGAAATGAACGCTCTGATTAATGCGGCAAGAGCAGGGGTGAGCCTGCTGAATGGCTCGTTGTATATTTATGCCGAGAACGGGAAAACAGGGGAGAAGGTAAATGCCTTCCCTTGCTATATCTGCAAGAAAATGATTATTAACGCTGGATTGGACAGAATTGTCTGTTCAACAAAGGAAGGCGACTTCCAGATATTCTATGTTAAAGACTGGGTGGAGGAATGGAAGCAGGGAGATATTCTAGACGGTAAGCACAATTACGGGGCTGACCAAAACAAGAAAGAGAACTTGAACGAGGAACAGATAACAAAAGAGGCATAGCCTCTTTTTGGTTGACTTTAGGATTAAAGGTGATAGATTAATACTAGGTCATTAACAAGGAGCATGCTATGAAGGAATGGGCAAAGCGGGTCGTAGGAATCGTACAGAGCTACACGAGAGAAGAATGGAAGGACCTCAAAGTGCTGTCAGATGAAGATGCGGGGATGCTCCTGTTCTTCCTCACCTTTGCTGGGTTCAAAGTTGAGGGTAGCAGGTATGGCAGGATCAAGGTGGCCATACTTGACGAAGACAGGAGCCCCACGGGCGAATACTCCTTTCTAACCGAGCTGTGTCCTTTGGTCTTCTTGTGCGCCGATGAGAACGGCCACCCTCAAGATCATGAGAAAGCCACTTACTGGCTTGAGTGCATTTTTCAACTCATTCTGGGGTGGCAGCAGGACAACAACCAGCTCGTTGAGAGAGTTGGTTCAGAGTCTGAAAGAAGTAAGCCGCTGGACCCGATACCGCTGGGCAACGGCAACTTTCTGTGTGAGTATCCGCCTTCTGGCAGCGGTCTAGTGGATCATTCCCGAGACCACAGCGATATGGGCCACAGCGTCGGCACCCATCGGTACTGCGGAGGGTATATGGACCGGCACAGGGCCACTGAAACAGACGATGCGATCAGTTGCCGGAAATGCCGTTTACGCGTCCAGTTCTCCAGAGAAGTCCAAACATACGGAGCGCTGCGAGCAGCTCTTTCCCCATGAGGCCAAAAGGCCTCTTTTTTTTAGAAAACAGGTATGCTAGAATATCTAAAATGATTCAAAATACGCATCAAGGGAAATTCATTGTCTTCGACAGCCTGGATGGCTCGGGCCAGTCCACGCAGATATCTTTGCTAAGAGATTTTTTAATAGGAAAGGGATTTAATGTTTTAGTCACCAAAGAGCCCACCAAGGATTCAGACCCGGGGAAAAAAATCAGGGAGGCCTTAGATAGAAAAGTAAAGCTTGACCCCTTGGAATTGCAAAAGCTATTTACCGAAGACCGAAGAATTCACTTAGATAACCTCATAATCCCGGCTCTAAAGCAGGGCACATGGGTGATTACAGATAGATACTTTCTTTCCACATTCGCTTATGGCGTTTCCGAGGGGCTGGACTTGGACCTTTTAATAAAGATGAATGACGGGTTTCTGTATCCAGACCAAGGGTTTATCTTAAAGGTAAGGCCAGAGGTTTGCATAGACAGGATTGAAAAGAGGGGAACAACTAAGACCTTGTTTGAAAGAAAGGCAAAACTGGCTGAAGTATGGAAAACCTACGAAATACTGCCCCAGAGAGTCCCCAATTTCTCAATTATGGATGGAGAGAGAGCAATTCTCGAAGTGTTTGAAGATGTAAAACAAGCAATTAATAAATTAATTACCCATTAAAAGCCAAGGCAGAAAGATGTATGTCTTTTACCCAAGCTTAATATGGAAAAAATATGGAAATAGAGAAGTTCGCCCCCTTATTTGACAAGCCTGAGTTTACAGACCAAGAAAAGCATTCGATTGGTCCCTTTTTTACAAACACTGACCAGTCAGTCTGCGCAGTCACCTTTATTCCTCCTGAAGTGATAGGCGCTCTATGCGCAAGAACCAGCAGGGCTAAGGAGGATTTAAGAGCCATATTTTTAAATGAGTTCATCAAGCCCTTTTTAGAAGACCAGACGCAGTATGGCAAATCTTTATCAGAATTAATTGAGTTTTTACATAAAAATCCTCTTGAAGTAATATTCTCCAATCCAAAAGGCAGGGAGTTTTACATTAAATGGCTCTCTCAATTCGGAGATGATTCAATCGCCCAGATGGCTGGAAGCCATCTTTTGTATTCAGGCATTTCCCAGCTTGGTATTAAGCACATTGAAGATATGAGGCTGGGCATAGCTCCTATTGAGAAATCAACAAGATATGTTGATTATTCAAAAAAGATAGACGGCCATTACCTCTACTATACAGACCCCACGTTAGAAGAGATGGGATTGAAGAAAGAATACGAAGAGGTAATGGATAATCTTTTCTCTGTTTACAACGAGATAAACACTAAATACTATCAACATCTGGAAGCTCAATATCCTGACGAGAAAGAAAAGATGGTTTTGAGAACCAAAGCCTTTGACGTTGCCAGAAAGCTTCTGCCGGTATCAACTTTAAGTTCGCTTTCGTTGTTTGGCAACGGCCAGGCGTTTGAATATATGGTAAGCAGGTCCTTAGACAACAAGCTGGGAGAAGTGAGATGGATTGGGAAGAGAGCCAAGGAAGAACTAGAAAAGATAATCCCCGCCTTTTTAAGAAGAATAGACGACCAGGATTCAAAAGCATACAGAGCTTATCTCTCTGAAAGGGGACAGAGGATAAGCAAGGGATTAGAAGATGTTAAGTGGCAAAAAGAAAACATTCCAAGCCAGACCAATGTAAAGCTCTTAGACTATGACGGGGACGGAGAGAACAAGGTGATGGCCGGATTAATATATCCTGAAGCCGAAGAGCCCTACAGCAGGCTTTTAGGAAGAGTAAGAAGGCTGTCTCAAGAAGACAAAGAAAAGATATTATCCGAGGTGCTAAAAGACAGAAAAGCCAGGTTCTACAAGATTCCCAGGGCTTTTGAAAATACATATATGCGCTTTGAGATAGTAATGAACATCGGGGCATGGAGAGATTTGCACCGCCACAGAATCCATACCCAGTACCGTCAGAAGTTCAGTCCCTACAACGGCTATGATATTCCAGAGGAGTTAAAAGAGATAAACATGGAGCAGGCCTATAAAGATGCTATTGCAAAAACAGAGGTCCTTTATGAGAAGATAAGAAAGCAGGATGTAGATTTAGCCCAGTACTGCTGTACCCTGGCCCACAAATTAAGATTCATACAATACCAGAATCTAAGGGCATTCTTCTGGGAGGCAGAACTAAGAACTATTCCGCAAGGACATCCTGATTATAGGAAGATTGAGCAGGAGAAAATAAAGCTGGTTCAAAAAATCTATCCTTTAATATCCAAGTATTTGCTAGTGGATATGAACGACTACACCTTTGCCAGAAGGGGAACAGCCGAACAGATAAAAAGAAAGGAGGAGGAGCTCAAAAGATATTTTGAACAAAAGCCTTCCGGTGGTAATATAAAATAATGCTAAAGTCATCAATCGGCCTAGAAATCCATACAGAGCTCAAGACATCTTCAAAGATGTTTTGTTCTTGCAGGAATGATCCTGACGAGAAAAAAGCAAACATTAATGTTTGCCCCATTTGCATGGGTCATCCCGGCACTCTGCCTTCCGCCAACAAAGAGGCAATTAAAAAGGTTGTTAAAACAGGCTTGGCTTTGAATTGCGAGATCAATCGCACATCCAAGTTTGACAGAAAGAACTATTTCTACCCAGACCTGCCCAAAGGGTACCAGATATCCCAGTATGACCAGCCGTTTTGCAAAGCAGGGTATCTTGAAATCCCTGCCTCAAAAGGGTTTAAGGAGATGCACTTAAAGACAATAAGGATTACCAGAATCCATCTTGAGGAAGACACCGGAAGGCTGATGCACCCCGAAAAAGCAGATTATTCTTTGGTTGACTACAATAGAGCAGGCATTCCATTAATGGAGCTTGTCACAGAGCCGGATTTGGAATCAGGGTTGGAGGTAAGAAGATTCGCAGAGGAGTTTCAGCTTATAATGCGCTATCTTTCGGTTTCTGACGCTGATATGGAGAAAGGCCAGATGAGGGTTGAGGTGAATATAAGTATGGGGGCTAGAAAAAAGCTCGGAACTAAGGTTGAGATAAAGAACTTGAACTCCTTTAAGTCAGCTGAAAAAGCAGTTGATTATGAGATAAAAAGGCAATCGGAGATATTAAAGAAAAAAGGAAAAGTCATTCATGAGACACGGGGCTGGAATGACCAAAAAGGGGAGACCTTTTCTCAAAGAGAAAAAGAGCAGGCTCATGGTTATAGATATTTTCCAGAGCCCGACCTGCCTCCAGTCTCCTTAGATGCACAGGTTATTGACAGCATTAAGGCTGAAATTCCGGAATTGCCGGCAGGCAAGAGAAAAAGGTTTAAAAAAGAGTATAGCCTGGATGCAAAGACAATTGAGATATTTATTGACAACAGAGACCTTGGAGAATACTTTGAAAAAGTTGTAAGCGAAGCAGATATTGATTCAAAAGAGCCCTCGAAGAGAAGCTCTGCAGGAAAAGGAAAGATACATTCCGTAGCAAAGCTTGCCGCAAACTATATTATCACCGACCTTGTGGGATTAGGCACTTTTTCAGAAAAGGATTGCAAGATAGACCCTGAAAACTTTGCCGAGTTTGTAGTTCTGATTAATAATGGAAAGATTACCAGCAAGACCGCAAAGCAGATTCTTGCTGAAATGCACAGAACTGGAACTGACCCGTCAAATATCATTAAAGAAAAAGGATTATCCCAGATTTCAGACCAAAAAGAAATATCAAATGTAATAATGACAGTTCTGGAAAACCAAAGCAAAGCCGTTGAGGATTACAGGAAGGGGAATAAGAACGTTCTCCAGTTTTTAGCCGGACAGGTGATGGCAGCCACCAAAGGAAGGGCGAATCCTGAAATAGTGCAGAGGTTGTTAAAAGATATTTTAGAGAAATGAATAAGCCATGCACAAGAGAGTGCATGGCTTTTGGTTTAGCGTTGCGTTTTTTCCAGCCGGAAGGAGGGGGCAGGGGTGATTAGCTCGCGAAAGCCGATGATCAATCCTCCCGTGAGAAGGAGGATGCCGACCAGCCAGCCTGCCGGCACATTGCCAAAGCAGCATGCGAGGAGGATGGCCCCGCCTAAGAAGATGAGAATCAGCGCTGTGACGGCCCAGAATTTGGGCTTTCTTACTTTCGTCTTCATGGGTTTCTCCTTGTTAAAACCCGCCTACGTTTTGGCAGTTTTGCCAAGGGTCTCCTTGACCCAATTATGCATCCTGCGATTATGAGCATTAACCCAATGCTCATAACTGTGATAGCCCAACCATTAGAGAGAAAGGCGCTGCATGCCAGCAGGCCAGCTCCCATCAAGGTCACCACTACCATGCTCATATGTTCTCCTTATTTGTACTGGCCTTACTTTACAACTCTTTCTGGCATATGTCAATAGCCTGTTTTTCGTTCTTTATCCATTTAATCCTTTTATCTCTTTTAAACCAAGTCATCTGCCGTTTAGCATACTGCTCGATCTTTTTTTGAAGCTTATCAATCATTTCTTCTTTATTTATTATGCCTTGAAGGTACAAGGCAATATACTTGTATTCTAGGCCCAACTCCTCCAACCGCTTGAAAGAAACCCCTGACTCATTGAGTTTTTTTACCTCTGCAATCATTCCCTGCTTCAGTCTTTTTGTCAGCCTTTTTTCAACAAGCTGTTTGAGCTGTCTTTGGTCTTTTTTAACCCCCAAGATTACAGCTTCGTATCTGCTTTCAGATGAGGGGGGCGGGATAGGCTTGCCTGTTTTTAAAACAATCTCTAGGGCCCTTATTAGCCTCCTGGGGTTGTTTTTGTCTATGGTTCGGGCTCTTCTGGGGTCTCTGGCTTTTAAAAGGGAATAAAGGGCTTTTTGGGTCTTTTTCTCAAGTTTTCTCCTTAATTTCCAATCTGGCTTTACTTCGGGGATAGTAATGTTGTCAATTAGCGTCTGGATGTAAAAACCCGTGCCTCCCACAATAACAGGAAGCCTCTTTCTTTTAACAATTTTTGCAATGGCTTTTTCTGCCAAGGATTTGAATTGAGCGACATCAAACCTCTTTTTTGGAGAGGCTACGTCTAAAAGATAGTGGGGGATTCCCTGCATTTCTTTTTTAGTGACCTTGCCTGTGCCGATATCCATTCCTTTATAAACCTGCCTTGAGTCAGCCGAAATTATCTCGCCCTTAAATCTTTTGGCAAGCTTGATAGAGAGGCTTGTTTTGCCCGAGGCAGTTGGGCCGAGTATAACTAACAGTTTCATAATAATTTTCCCCTTAAGCTAAAAGAGGAGGCAGAAATGACCTTTGCTTTTACAAATTTACCTATAATATTTTTTGAAGAGGAAACTTTGATATCTTTATATTCCCTGGTTTTACCTGCGTAGGCGTTGTCTTTTAGTTTTTTAGAAATCAAAACATCAACAGTCTTCCCCACATACTTTCTATTTCTTTGCATAGCAGTCTTTATGAGAATGTTATTAAGCATTATCTTTCTTTTCTTTTTTTCCTCTTGAGAAACAGTCTCTTTTAATAGGCTGGCTTTTGTTCCTGCTCTTTTTGAATACTCGGAGATATATGCCATATCATACCCCATCTCATTAAAGAACTTGGCGCTGTTTTGAAATTGTTTTTTAGTTTCTCCTGGGAATCCCACGATTATATCAGTCGATATTGTAATATTAGGAATCTCTTTTCTAACTTTCAAAATGGCTTCTTTATACTGTCCTATATTATAGGGTCGGTTCATTGCTTTTAAAACACTGTTGTCTCCTGCCTGCACAGGAAGGTTAAGATAGGGGGTCACCTTTTTTAAAGTTTTCATAGCATAGATGAGCTTGTCTGAAAAGTCTTTTGGGTGGCTGGAGGTAAAACGAATCCAGAAGTTTCCGGAAATCTTATCAATTGCGGTTAAAAGCTGGGGAAAACTTTTATACGAGTTTACATTCTGGCCCAAAAGCCATATTTCTTTGTATCCTTTTTTGACCAAGGATGTAATTTCTCTTAAAATATCTTTGGATTCTCGGCATTTTTCAGGGCCTCTTGTATATGGGACCACGCAATAGCTGCAGAAGTTATTGCAGCCGGTCATTATGGGGACTACAGCAGAGAATTTGCTTTCATATAATGGTATGATTTTAAGATAATGGCCCAATGATTTTACAGGCAGGATTTTATCAAAGAAATCAAAATTCTTTTTATCTTTATCTAAAACGCATCCCGCTAAGACAGTTTTTTTTCCTTTCAGTTTTTCTCTCAAACCCAAAACTCTGTCAACAGCAGACTGCCTTACAGAGCACATATTGACCAACACCAAATCAGCCTCCGCAAGGGAGCTTTCTTTCCCCCCCGCTCTTTTAAGCAAGCGGGCCATTCTTTCAGAATCGCTCAAATTCATCTGACAGCCGAAGGTGATTATGTGGTATTTCATCTTGGTTATATTATAACTAAAAAACAGCTCATTCAAGAGCTGTTCTTCAGTTAGTCTGATACCTCTACTTTCAGTTTTCCTTTGTTATTTATGTTGCCAGCATTCATCTCCTGCTCCTTATTCTGCGTTTCGCCTTGGTTGGCATTCATCTCGCAGTTTCCCTTGTAATCTACTTCTGCCCCTGCTTTTCTTGCATAACAGGGATTGTTGTATTGCTTTCCGTCCTTTCCGCAAACAGGATCATTTTCCTGGGTGCAGACAGCATCGTCTAAGTCCCTCTGGCAGACAAAAGAGATGGCACACCCCATTTTGTCCTGTTTTTCTTTAATGGTGCCAGACAAACAGAAGTCTGAAGCAGGAGGAGTGACTTGCGGGCACTCTCTTATCTTCCCCAACTTTTGCTCTACTGCCTGATTATTTTCTCTTATTCTTTCCATCACCTTTTGGGGAACAAGGTTTTCCAGCTTCTCTTCAATATACTCTCTCTTTTCTGTAAACCTCTCTACGAAATTCTGCAGAGCAGGATTGTTCTCTGCTTTCTCTTTCACCTTTTCTAGCCGTTCA
>JAHIEB010000049.1 GCA_018894075.1 Patescibacteria group bacterium
CGGTATTTCGGCAAATAAGAATAAGAGGCCGCTGCCTCTTTAGCTTTGGTCCCGCCGAAGGCCTCTGTGTAAAAAACCACGCCATCCCCTGATGTTGCGGGGGTGGGGTTATATTCAAAGAAATAGAAAGAATTAAAAAAGGAATCGGCCACCATTCCGCTGCACTTCCCATTTATTCTATCTGTGTTCTCCCCCGCCAAATAAATTGTGCTGCATTTGCCCAAATAGTTATTAAGCTGGAAAAATAAAGCCCCATAATATGCGTTAGTAGATTGGTCTGTTCCCGCTGGGGCAACATCATTTATTATTATCACTCCGTTGAGGTTGTTTCTATATCCTTCGGGCAATGCGGGCGTGTTAACTAATATGCGGCTTGACCTAGGGCCATCGCAACCACCACTTATAAGATATATTCCCGGGTCTTTTGTGCTTAATTCGTATTCATATTGGTTTTGCGGGATAGGTACATTCCCTCCGCATTTTATTTCTTGCACGGTCTGGTTCATCCACGTCAGCGCTGTTTTTGGCGAGCTCCATGTTTTAAGCACTAGAGGGCGGTCAACCTTCTCATCTTGGCAAATATTTTTTATTTTGCTATATCCGCTTTTTGTAATATTTTCTATAGTGCCGTTTGGCGCTGCCGGGACATCATTTATACTATTGCTAAAATACGCCCCAGACCCCGTTTCTAACGGCTTCAGTCCTTTCGGCTCTATCTCTGGATTTATCTCCTTTAAAATCATTAAAGAGGACAGTAAAAGAACAACCCCCAAAAGAGCCGATATCATCCGGGTTTTCCCCTCCTTCATTGCCTCTGCGCTTCCCATAGAGGTGGCGTATTTTATAGCACCGATAACAAAAGCCAGGACCGCGAGGAATACGCCGATTTTAAAAATTAAATCTATGATGTACCCCATATATTCTGCCAGACTCGGATCTTTTGATAACCCCGGGAGTTTTTGCTCAACCTCAATAGCAAAACAGAAGCTGAATGTTAGTAGTAATAATAATGAGATGGATATTATTTTTTTAATCATATTTTAATATGTTATTACTTCTTCGCAGACCCAGTTGTCCATTAATTGTCCTGATTTTGAGATTTCTCCCAATATCTGACCATAACAGTAGCCTGTATATATTTTACCATTAAGATTGCTTTTCCACTCGGTTATGGGGTCAACTATGTAGTCTCTTGCCCTCATGCAGTTGTCCACAATTGTTTCTCCTTTATAGAGCCTGCTTATAGTGCTACATTCCTCTATTTTTTTTCTTGAGTATGTCAATTTTTTAAGAGCCTCCGATCTCCCCTGGTTTTTCAGAAAATCAGTCAAACTATTCAGGTTGTTTTTTATACTTTCAACAAAGGAAGTAATTCCTGGGTATGTAGTGCCATTGGGACACGCCCCATTATTTTGTAGCCTTAATATCATGTCTAAACAGGCTTGTCCTTGGCAGGGCGTGGTGTTGCATTGGCAGAGCCAGAACCATTCCTTTGTTTCTTGATTTTGTTCTTTCTGTTGGCTAAAAATACAATCCCCGTTGCAGGATTTGCCATCTCCGCATTTGCTATTACATTTACAAAAGTCGGTTTGTTTCCCGATTTCTGAAATGTAGACTATTAATTTGTCTGCCGAGGATATAAAGTTGCGCAGATGGGTCAAAAATGCTTGAGCCCAATCCTCAGCCCCATCAACAGTTTCTCCCACTGGAATTTCATTTGTTC
Source organism: Patescibacteria group bacterium (assembly GCA_018894075.1). GTDB lineage: Bacteria > Patescibacteriota > Minisyncoccia > Minisyncoccales > Staskawiczbacteraceae > JAHJTG01. The sequence goes on from JAHIEB010000049.1 coordinate 1,724, forward strand.
TAGACGCATACATACTGGTTGATATAAGTGTACCTCCGAAAACATCTTCTTTCAAAAGCTCTTTTTTTTCTTCATCTGTGAGCGGCTCGGAGACTCCGCCAAAATCCTCATCGGCTATAATATTTTTGGCTTCTTCTGAGAGGCCCGGTTCAAAGAAACTTTCTGTTTGCCTGACCTCATAAGCTTCATTCCACCAATCTGTTCTGCAATAAAAATTTAAAGGGTCATCATTTTGAATATATCTGTTGCATTCAGCCCCGCAATTTAAAAGTCTCGCCTCTTGAGTTTGACAAGTAGCGTCTTTACATGGGCAAGTCGGGCACAAAGAAAATAAGGGGCACTTTAATGATTCTTCATATTTCATAGATGCAGGCTTTTGCTGGGCAATTATAGAAGAAAGATAATCCTTTTGGACATTCGGGGCATAAAAATTTATAGAGCCATAAGATTGTTTTTCTTTTCCCGCGCTCAAGCAGTCGGGGTATCCGGCATACTGGTCGGTGCAATAACTGCACATAGTCAGCCAAGAGTCTGCACATTTTTGAAAATCCTGTAAGGCCGGGTTATATTTAGCGCAAGCTGCAA
>JAHIEB010000050.1 GCA_018894075.1 Patescibacteria group bacterium
AAAGGAGGGGGAAATGACAGATATAGAATTGAAAGCATTGACAGCATTAGTCGAAATGCAACGTGAACTGTGTTCTGCGGATAACCAACAAAGGGCAAATAATGGATATGCCCCAGCGTGGACTGGGGATTGCCTTCCCAGCGACGAAGAGAAGGCATTACGGGAAGAACTTAAACAACGTGGAATATTAAGTAAGGAGACCAAATAAAAATACATGGAATATAAAGAACAGTTTTCTCCTTGGTATGATGCCAACAAACAAAAACCAGTTACAGGGAAATATCACCAATGGAAAGAATATAACGGTGCTTATTATGGACCGGCGTTTCAATGTGCGGATTGTAAAAAAACAAATGTTGGCTGGAATTTATGGAAAGAGGATTATCTTCCAGATTGTTTAGTCATTGCTAACAAGCATACAGATGCGCCAGATTAGTAGATGTAGAGACGGAAAAGCTTTTTATGGGGCAAGTTAAGGGGAAAAGGGAGATAGGTGAAGATTAAACTAAACGATCCCAAAATAGGAACTCAACCTAAGTTTGAACACTCATTCCCAGATGGATTTGTCCTGGTTATAGACACGAGAGAAAATGATGCACTATTTAAAAGGCCGCTTAAAGGATTGGTTACTGTACGTAACACTCTGGCTACTGGCGACTATTCCGTTCGGGGATTCGAGAATAGGATTGCTGTCGAGCGTAAAAACCTATCTGATCTCCTTAGCAGTCTGGGCGGGAATAGAGATAGATTTAAAAAAGAATTAGAGAAGCTAAAAGAGTATGAACGTAAATGGATATTTGTAGAGGCCACACATCAAGAAGCGTTGTCATATCAGGAATATAGCCTAATGCACCCTAATGCTGTTAGACAGTCTATAGTGTCTATTGAGATCAGGTTGGGAATACCTTTCTACTTTCAGCCAGACAGGAGACAGATGGAGAGACATTTGATTGACCTGTTTGTTAAATACTATAAGGTTAAAAGAGAGGGATAATAGGAGTTATGTTTATAATTTGTATGGATTGTGGGAAAGAGTTTTATGTTGAAGAAAAAGACATAGTATTTTTTATTTGTTCTGAGTGTATGATAAAGAAAGAAAATGAGGATTTATGGCTAAAAGAAACAAAGGAGTAAATAGTGAGATTATGCGAAAACGGATGGATAATAAACTATTTGGATTATACCAAGACTCAAGAAAGTCCAGAGATATTTCACTTTTGGACAGCAGTTTCAATATTAGCTACTACCATTGGAAGAAATGTATGGATTAATAGAAAGAAATATAAGATATATCCTAACCATTATGTAATACTTCTTGCGGGTTCTTCTGTATGCCGTAAGAGTATTGCAGCACAAATGGGGACGGGGTTATTAAAATTAGCAAAGATACATGAAGGCGGAGCAGAAAAGATAACCAATGCTGCGTTATGGCAATGGATGCACGATGAAGCGGAACGAACAGGGAAAAGTGAAATATTTGTATTTAGTGATGAACTTGGGCTGAGTTTAAACAAAGAAGAAGCGACCAAAGGAGTTATCCAAACCCTAACAAGATTTTATACCTGTCCTGATTATGTTAAAAACAAAACTAAGGTGTCTGGTATTGATGAAGTAAGACTGTCATGTATAAATATGTTGGCCGCAACTACCCCAGATGATTTTGTTGATATAATTCCTGGCTCTGCAACGGGGAAAGGTTTTACTTCAAGACTCCATATTATATATGCTAACCGTGCAAGGTTTAGGTCTGCTGATCTCGAGAATGACGAAGAACTCGAAGCAAGGTTGGTTAGCGATCTAATCAGTATCAGAAAATTAAAGGGAGAAATAAAAATAGAACCAGATGCTTGGGTTTGGTGGAAACAATGGTATGAGAATGAATATGATAAAGAAGTTGATGAAGGAGACGATAGTGGAGTTGACAGCTTTCATGGCAGGAAGCATGACCATGTTCTTAAACTTAGTGTGGTGTTGTCATTGTCCAAAAGAGATGAGTTGATAGTCACAATAGATGAGATGTTGAATGCTTATAAAATAGTTACAATTGTAGAAAAAGGGTTGCCTAAGATTTATGGAATGATTGGTAGAACTCCATCTGCTACTCATGGAGATCGAATATTAAACCAACTTAAAAACAGAGGGGGTGAAATGAAAAGAAGTGAACTTACTCATGCTAACTGGAATAAACTGTCTCCCAAAGAGTTAGATGAAGTTATGAGAAAACTAATTGAAGCTGGAGATGTTTTGCCTGATTACAAAGATAAAACAACTATTTATAAACTTACAAAGAAAGTATAATATCTATGACGATGGGGAGGCGTGAACGAAAAAGAAACTCTTTTATCCTGCCGAGAGGTTAAAAAGAAAATATGATCACCGCTCATGGGTAGTGGCACGACTTTAAGGGCCGCTAAGGATTTAGGGAGAAAGGCCATAGGCATTGAGGTTGAACAGAAATACTGTGATATAGCAATTGAGAGATTGAGGCAAGGGGTTCTTTTATGAGCATTTACATCTACGTTAAAAAGGTATGCGAAAAATATATATGTGTTTTACCTAATCCAATTGTGTGTAAAAGATGTATCGTGGAAAGGGAACATCAAGAGGCCGTGGATTATTATAGAAACATAACTAATGACTAAGCCTACTGTGAAGGTTTTCCAGAGAAGGAGAAGAAATGAAATGTGCAAATTGCGGACGTGAAAAAGAAGTTACCACAAGAGACTTAATCTTTGCTTTGATGGTCGATTTAGGTGGGGCAAGAACAAATTTCGATTTTAAAAGATGCTCTTGTCCGAAGGGCATTAAAATCCCTGTCTATTGGAAGGCAAATGATATTACCGAAGAAGAAGCAGAAGAAATGGGGGAATTAGAGTTAAAGACCTGGAAACTACATCACACCCCACGTATGAGAGACTGCGTAACTCTTAATTATGGATATTTTGTTACTAAAGACGGCAAGGTTATTTGTGAGAGTC
>JAHIEB010000051.1 GCA_018894075.1 Patescibacteria group bacterium
AGAGACGGTTCAATTATTGATTTCAACCAAGAAAAGATTACAGTCGCTATCCATAAAGCTCTTACAGCTTCTGGCCAAGGGAATGGGCCTCACTCAAGGAAGGTTTCAAACAGAGTAATCGAGATTTTAAACAGGAGATTTAAGAAAGGCGAGATCCCTTTGGTTGAGCAGATACAGGATATTGTTGAAGAGGTTCTAATCCTTGAAGGATTTGTTGAAACCGCCAAATCTTACATTCTTTATAGAGAGCAGAGGAGAAGGATCAGAGAGTCAACAAGTATTATTGACGAGTCCAGCGAGAAAGTGGACTCATATTTAAAAGAGCTTGATTGGCAGGTGAATGAGAACGCTAATATGACCTTTTCTTTGCAGGGCCTGAATCAGTATGTCGGATCCTATATTTCAAAGAAATACTGGATGAACAGAATCTACCCCAAGGAAATCAGGGAAGCTGCAACGCAAGAGGATTTTCATATTCACAATTTAGAGTTGCTTGCTCCCTACTGCATGGGGTGGGATTTGTATGACCTGCTTCTAAGAGGATTCGGAGGAGTGCCGGGAAAGCTTGAGTGTAAGCCCGCAAAGCATTTAAGAACAGCTCTAAGCCAGCTGGTTAATTTCCTATATACCGTGCAAGGAGAGACAGCCGGAGCTAATGCTGTGTCTAATTTTGATACCTTAATAGCTCCGTTTATAAGGTACGATAACTTAAGCTATCCGCAGGTAAAGCAGGCAATGCAGGAGTTTTTGTTCTCTTGCATGGTTCCTACTAGAGTAGGTTTTCAGACGCCTTTTTTAAATGTGACCTTGGATATCAAACCTCCTTCGTTCTTAGCTAAACAGCCGGTGATTGTTGGAGGAAAACCCCAGAAAGAAATTTACGGAGAGTTTCAGGAAGAGATGAATATGTTTGTCCGAGCTTTCTATGAGGTCTTAATGGAGGGGGATGCTAATGGCAGGCCATTTACTTTCCCTATTCCTACGGTTTCTATTGGTAAAGATTTTGACTGGGAAAACCCTGTTTTAAAGCCTTTGTGGGAAGCAACAGCTAAGTATGGAGTCAACTATTTTTCAAATTTTGTGCAGTCGGATATGTCTCCAGAGGATGCAAGGTCAATGTGTTGCCGGCTTCGTCTCGACAATAGAGAATTATACAAAAGAGGAGGGGGATTATTTGGAGCCAATCCCTTAACAGGATCTGTCGGGGTAGTGACTATCAATATGCCGAGAATCGGATATCTTTCTAAAACTAAAAAAGAATTCTTTGAAAGGCTCGGGCATTTAATGGATTTGGCTAAAGAGAGTCTGGAGATCAAAAGAAAGGCCCTAGACAACTTCATGGAAAAGGGTCTATATCCCTATTCCAGACACTATCTGGCTTCAGTAAAAAAACTCAGGAATTCATATTTTGGGAATCATTTTGCAACAATAGGACTAATGGGGATGAATGAATGCTTGCTTAACTTCCTAGGAGAGTCGATTGGAACAAAACAAGGGAAGACTTTAGCCAAGGAAATTCTAGATTTTATGAGAGATAAAATGATTAAATTCCAGAAAGAAACAGGAAATCTGTACAATCTTGAAGCTACTCCCGGAGAAGGAACGAGCTTCAGGCAGGCAAAAACAGATAAAGAGAAATATCCAGATATTATTACAGCAGGGACAAAAGAAGTTCCTTATTACACCAACTCCTCCCAATTGCCGGTAGGCTTTACAGACGATGTGTTTGAGGCGCTCAAAAACCAGGACGACCTGCAGACAAAATATACCGGAGGGACAGTGTTGCATCTCTTTTTGGGAGAGAAAATAGCTGACCCCGAGATGGCAAAGAATCTGGTAAGGAGGGTTTTTGAAAAGTATCATCTGCCCTATATCACCTTAACTCCGACTTTCTCTATCTGCCCTAGTCACGGCTATTTAGACGGCGAGCATTTTGAATGTCCTAAATGCACAGTAAAACAGCCCTGTGAAGTGTACTCAAGAGTGGTTGGGTATATAAGGCCGGTTGGTCAGTGGCACAAAGGCAAGCAACAAGAGTATAAGGAAAGAAAAGAGTTTAAGGTTCCAGTATGAAAATAGCAGGATTGCAGAAAAACACTTTAATTGATTTCCCTGGAAAAATCGCAGCCACAGTCTTTCTTAGTGGCTGCAATTTTTTCTGTCCATGGTGCTATTCTCCCGAGCTGGTGGTTCCCGAGAAGATAAAAAATCACCCTTTTATTCCTGAAAGGGATTTTTTTTCTTTTTTAGGACAGAGGAGGGGTTTATTAGACGGCATAGTAATCTGCGGGGGAGAGCCTACCATGAACATTGACCTCCCTTTGTTCATTAAAAAAATAAAGGATTCGGGGTTTGCAGTAAAACTGGATACAAACGGCTCTAATCCCAAAATGTTAAAAGAGTTGATTGCCATTTTAGATTATGTGGCTATGGATATCAAAGTTCCCAAAGGAAAATATGGAACCGTCTTGAAAAACATTAAAATACACGATATTCAGGATAGTATAAACATCTTAAAACAAGGTAAGGTTGATTTTGAATTTAGGAGCACTATAGTTCCTACTATACATACAAAAGAAGATGTCTTAAAAATGGCAGAGTGGATACAAGGAAAAAATATTAAGTATTATCTGCAAAAATACAGGCCCGAAAAAACAATAGATCCGTCTTTTGAAAAGATAAAACCATATTCAGACGAGTGGATGCTTGAGGTTCAAGGGGAAATATCCCATTATTTCCAACTTTGCCAAATCAGAGGATGAGTACCTCAAGAATTTTATTTTATTCCTGCCTAAGTTTTATAGCAGGAGTTTTCGCTGGATCTTTCTTTAGCATCCAATACATATGGGCTCTGCCATTTTGCGGTTTTTTTCTTCTTTCTGGCAAAAAAGGAATATATTTTCTATTTATGGCAGTTTTTATTCTCGGTATAGCCAGATATCAGCCGAAGATTCCGGAGATTAAAAAATATAATAACAACGAAATAACCATTTTAGCCAGAGTGGCAAAAGAACCGGAGATAAAAGAGAACAGCATTCAACTTACTTTAAAAGGTACAAGATTAATAGCAGGAGAAGATGTCTTGGATGTGGAGGGGAAGTTTTTGGTGAATGTTAGAGAATACCCGGATTACAGATATAATGACGTCCTGCTCTTAAAGGGTTTGTTAAAAGAGCCGGAATCCTTTGATGCTTTTGACTATAAAAATTATCTAGAAAAAAAGGGGATTCATTCATTAATGTCGTTTCCTGAAATACAGATTGTAAAAAGAGAGAGCTCTTTTTATGGAGCAGTCTTGAATTTTAAGAATAAGATAAGGGAGAATATAAACAAAAGCTTCGGGTATTTGCAGGCAAAATTGCTGTCTGGCATTCTTTTGGGAGACCAGTCAACTTTTTCTCAGGAGTTTAAGGACAAGCTGAATGTTTCAGGGTTAAGGCACATCACCGCCATATCCGGAATGAATGTTGCCATACTGTGCACAATTCTAATGAGTCTTTTTTTAGGGCTAGGACTCTGGAGAAGTCAGGCTTTCTATTTTACTGTTTTTGCCATATTCCTTTTTGTTTTAACAGTCGGCTTTCAGGCCTCGGTTATTCGGGCGGGAATAATGGGCATATTTGTTCTTTTGGCCCAGAAAACAGGCAGGATGTCGGACAGCATCAGGATTTTAGTCATCACCTCAGCTATAATGCTCTTAGTAAATCCCATGATGCTAAGGTGGGATGCCGGCTTTCAGCTTTCTTTTTTAGCTTTGCTGGGGTTGGTGCTTTTGCAAAAGCACATAGAGAAGCTTTTAAAATTCA
>JAHIEB010000052.1 GCA_018894075.1 Patescibacteria group bacterium
AAACTCTTTTAGCTGTTCCTTTGCTATCTTTATCTGCTCTGGGTCCTTATCTATTCCTACCAACTTTCCATTGGGCGAAGTTCTCTCTAGAATCAATCTGGCATGGCCTCCGTGGCCCAAGGTGCAGTCAATAAAGTTTTCATTCGGCTTCGGGTCTAGGCATTCAATAACTTCCTTCTCTAGGACCGGCTTATGAATCATTAAATTCCCAGCTCTTTAAGTTTTGAAGCCAAGTCTCCCACATCCTTTTCAACAGCTTTCTTGTAAGTGTTCCAGCTTGATTCATCCCAGATCTCCAGCCTGTTAAACAAACCGCAAACCACAACGTTCTTTTTAAGACCTGCGTATTCTTTCAAATATTCTGGAATCAATATTCTTCCCAAGTTGTCTATTTCAGCCAGCATTGCTCCTCCCAATAATATGCGGGCGAATCCTCTGGCTTCAGGCTGGCTGGCTGGAAGCTTTCCCAGCTTATCAGACATCACCTGCCACTCCGCTTCTGGATATACAACCAAACAATTATCCATCCATCTGGTGACAACAACAGCCGCGCCAAGCTCCTTTCTAAATCTTGAAGGCAAAGCCAGCCTTTTCTTTGCGTCAATTGTATGCTTGTATTCTCCTATAAACATATGCACAGGGTTTAAGGGTTTTCCCACACTTATCCACAATCACCCACCCTACATCCTTTATACCCCACTTTAGGGGGCAAGGTCAACACTCTTACTCTTTGAGCTTAAATGTGCCTACTTGTCCACAGAATATCCACAGTAAATGAAAAGCGGTGGTAAAACACCGCTTATCTTTGTTTGGGAGCGGGCTCATCAGTAAAGAGCCCCAAACCCATTTGCACCCTCCATTCATAAATCCTAATCCTCCTTTCCTTTTCTTCCGCATCAGTTACCACGCTTATCCAGTGAGGAGGGACATCGCAGATTTGTCCTATCCGATATGCCCGTGCGCCTCTCGGCCCTTCGTCCATAACTTACCCTTTCTGGAAGGAGTTTTGTAAAGGAGCGAATGGTTTTTAATATACTCTTTTTCACTAATTTGTCAAATCAAAAACCCGAGCTGTAGCTCGGGCCTTTTGATCCTCTTTTTTATTTAGAGCTTTTGGTCTATTGTTCCTGATTGAATAATTTCTGTCATATCTATTGAATCCTGCGGAGCTTTTATCTCTACAACCTTTCCATAGTTTGAATATGTGATATCAACATCAAAACTGACTAACCCTGTTAAGCCCAAGCCGAGCTTACCAAAGTCAAGAGATTTCTGCACTTTCGTTTCATAGAGCATATAGTCGTCTTTTCCAATGAAAAGCTCTGCTGTCCATTCACCCATTGAAGAAAGTGCCGCGGCAAACATCTTCGGGCCGAAATCCGTATCCTCTTGTCCGGTTTGAGCTGTCATTAAATCCACGAGCTTGTTAATGTCTAAGCCAAGAATATAGTGGTAGGTCTTATGCCCTGAAACTTCTGTATCAGGAAGCTGTTGCTTAAAAACAAATAAATCCGTAAGTTCAATCTGCTGAACGCTGGGTTGATATGTTTCAGTAAAATTTGAAGGCATCTTTATATACTTTCCGATAAAGCTGTCTTTATCAATCCCCTGTTGGGCAATTGCCATTTCAGCAAGCGTAGAATTCAGCTGGTCAACTCTAAGGTACATATTATCTTTGTCTGCCACTAGTATGCCGGCTTTAGCTAACATAGCTTCTCCTTGGCTCAAAAAGTACACTTGAGCGTTTCCATTTGTCTTTGGGGTTTGGGGGTCGGATAAATTAAAGTCTGCTTCATAGGTTATTGTAATCTTCCCCGGCATAAATATGCTGTCTACTTCTGCAGACATATCAAAAAGAGCGTGAAAATATTTAGCCTCTTTCATCTTCTCTTGCATCCTAGTTAAAACTTTTTCAGGGCTCAATCTAAAGGGGCTCCATAAAGGACTCCAAAGTCCGGTTCCCAGCACAACTCCGAAGCTAATTAAGCCCACTAAGAAAACGAGGGCTATTATTTTTAAGGCTGGAGATTTTCTGGGGGCCGGCAATAAGGGTGCCGGTATGTTCGGTTGCTGGACTGGTATTTGCTGTTCCATATTATTATTATTTATTTTTTAATAATTTAAATTCAGAGGAAATCTCAAAACCATCCCCTCTCTTTATATTATCTAACAAAAGAGCTTCTGCTACAACATTCTCCACCTTATCCTGAATAACTCTCCTCATTTCTCTTGCGCCATAAGCAGGCTTGTAAGAGAGCTCAACTATCTTTTTCTTTAATGGTTCTGTAATGGTAAAGCTGATGCCCCTTTCCTTCAATCTCTTTTGTAGTGATTGCAAAGACAGCTGGCAGATGTCTA
>JAHIEB010000053.1 GCA_018894075.1 Patescibacteria group bacterium
AAGAAAGCTTTACTATTCTCGAGCTCTTAAAAATATATTATACTGTTCCATGGCTCAAGGCCAATTTCTTTCATACCTCTGTCCTTGAATTTTTTCTGACTCCATTCATATTGTTTGGTTTGATGGGCCTTCTCCTTGTTTTCATTGTTCTCACAAGCGCGATTTACGCAATCGGCTGGGTTATTAAAAAGGCTAAACCCAAAAGCATCCTTGATTAAAAATATGAGGATCTTTGTCGATGTAAAACCAAAGGCAAGGGAAGAAAAGATAGAGAAGATAGATGACACCCATTTTAAAGTATGGGTTCGGGAGCCCCCTGAAAACGGCAAGGCGAATATGGCTGTTATTAAAGTGCTGACAGAGTATTTTAATATCAGTTGGACAGATATCCTTCTTATCTCTGGAGCAAGCTCCCGCAGAAAAGTGTTTCAAATAGAATGGCATGGAATGTAAAGAAATAATAGCTGAATTAAAGAAAAAGGCCAATCCAAGGAATGTTCAAGGAATGGCCCGTTTTGGCATTTCAGCTGAAAATACTTTAGGGATTCCAATCCCCGAGCTTAGAAGGCTGGCAAAGATTATTAAAAGAGATCATTCTTTGGCATTGCGCTTATGGGATTCCGGTATTCATGAGGCACGGATTCTGGCTGGCTTTATTGCCGACCCCTTATTGATGACTGAAAAACAAATGGAATCTTGGGCAAGAGATTTTGATTCTTGGGATGTGTGCGACCAGGTTTGCTTGAGCTTGTTTTACAAGCTTCCCTTTGTTAAAAAAAAGATAATTAAGTTTGCCAATGACAAACAAGAGTTTGTAAAAAGAACCGCCTTCTCCTTAATGGCGGTTTTAGCTGTGCACGACAAATCCGATTTTGACTTCACGAAATTCTTCCTCTTGATTAAGAAAGCCAGCGCAGACAAAAGAAACTATGTAAAGAAAGCAGTGAACTGGGCTCTGCGCCAGATTGGAAAGAGAAATATTGCTTTGAATAAAAAAGCTATTAAACTGGCAAAGGAAATGAAAGCTTATGATTCAAAATCCGCAAAATGGATAGCAAGCAATGCCCTTTCAGAATTAACCGGCTTGACTATTCAAAAAAGGTTTGAAAAGAGGTAAAATGTATTAAAGGTCGCTTTTCAATAATCTATACAAACATTATGTCAAAATCCTTAGGCGTAATAGCTCTCACGCTAGTAATTATTGGAGCCCTGAATTGGGGACTGGTCGGATTCTTCAACTACGACCTAGTTGCCGCTATCTTCGGAGAAATGTCTGCGATTTCCCGAGTAGTATATGTTGTCGTGGGTTTGTCTGGCGCATGCCTGGCATTGCAGAAGTTAGCCAAGAAATAGTAGTTAGTTTGAAAACATCACTTTTCGTGGTGTTTTCCCTACTGATTATTATGGAGTGATAGCACTTTTTACAAGGAGAACCCTATGCAATCAGGCTGGATGAAGGTTAGTTTGGGGCTTTTGTTCTGCATCGTCATCCTTTTTTTGTTTGGCGGGGTATTCCTTCCGCCAGCAAACAAAGCTCCGATGGATGATGCCCCCTCTGTCTATGTAGAAGTTGGACGGGGTGCAATCTCCTTCACGGTCTTTGACCGCTGGAACTGCAGGAAGACTACCTTTTGCGACCAAGGGTTTGACGGCACGCTGGATTTTGTGTCAGTCACAGCCGATGGAGTTCGGGTGATTGCCAAAATGCAGTCTGCCCGAGACTCTACCGGCAAGCTGATTTCCTGGTCGCTTTGGGAACAGAGATACTTGGAGACGAGGGTTGAAGCAGGAGCTCACCTACAAGAATGAGGGGAGCCAAGGCCCGTGTTTGTTCAACACGGGCCCTTTATTTACAGATTGACATCCTTGCTATGCGGTAGAGATAAGGGTACATGACATTTCGTGGACCCTTTTATATTACATTCTTTGCACACTTTTGTTAATTCTAGTAGAATAGAGAAATATGGCATATGATTTGATTATTATCGGAGGCGGCCCGGCTGGAATCACGGCCGCTGTTTATGCTTCAAGGCAGAGAATGAATACTTTGCTTTTAACAAAGGATTTCGGGGGGCAGATGGCAAAGAAAGCTACCGAGGTATGCAATTACCCCGGGTTTCCTAGGATTTCCGGCCCTGAACTGATAGATTTGTTTGTAAAACAATTAAAGGAGCAGGAATTAGTTGAGACAAAGATTACAGAAGTGATTAAGGTTGAGAAAAGAGAAAATATGTTTTTTGTCAAAACCGAAGAGAACAAGGAGTTTTCTGCTAAAGCTGTCATTGTCGCTACCGGAGCTGACCCAAGGCCCTTGGAAGCAATAGGGGAGAAGGAATTTATTGGCAAAGGGGTTGGATACTGCGTCACTTGCGACGGACCTTTGTTTAAAAAGAAAACGGTTGCTGTTATCGGAGGAGGCAATGCGGGCCTTGAGGCCAGTTTGTTTATGGCAGATTATGCGAGCAAGGTCTATATTTTAGAATACGGGGCGGCCATTAAAGCTGATTTTCAAAACAAAGAGGATGTAAAAAAACGGGGCAATATTGAGATAATTACATCAGCTGCTGTTAAAGAGTTTAAGGGGGATGGGTTTTTAAACTCTTTGACCTATCAGGATTTACAATCTAATAAACTAAAGGTTTTAGAGCTACAGGGAGCTTTCATTGAAATAGGAAGCGAACCAGCCACATCAATGGTTAAGGATTTAGTTGAGTTTAATGAGAGAGACGAGATTAAGACTGATTCAGAAACGTTCCAGACAAAAACAAAGGGTCTTTTTGCAGTCGGGGATGTAAATGCAGGGAAATACAAACAGATAGTGACCGCAGCCGGCGAGGGTTGCAAAGGAGCTCTGGCTGTTTACGAGTATTTAAAAAGAAATGGTTAAGATAAAATCCATAAAGCCAAAAGAGATTAAAGATTCCAGAGGGAACCCCACTGTTTTTGTTGAAATAGAAACGAACAAGGGCAGATTCTCCGCATCAGTTCCCTCGGGCGCTTCTACTGGCAAGAATGAAGCTGTTTGCCTTCAAACAACGATTGCTATTGAGAATATAAGAAAGATTATCGCCCCTGCCTTAAAAGGCAGAGAGTTTGCCTTTATTCAAGAGCTAGATGAAGCTTTAATTGCTCTTGACGGGACAGAGAATAAGTCAAAGCTTGGGGCAAATGCTATTCTACCTATTTCAATTTCTAGTTGCCGGGCTTTTGCCAAAGAGCAGAAAAAGCCTTTGTATCTGCACATTTCAGATATTTTCGGAACTGACCCAAAATTGCCTCTGGCTTGCTTTAATGTCATAGAAGGAGGGGCGCATGCAAAGAATAATTTAGACGTGCAGGAGTTTATGATTATTCCGCAAAGAAAGAAATTCCGGGAAAACTTCAAAATAGCAAGCGATATATATGTAGCTTTAGGTAAGGCCCTTAATTGTCCTTTGGGGGACGAGGGAGGATTTGCTCCTTCCCTTGATACGGCAGTGCAGGCATTATATTCGCTCAAAGGAGTAATTACAGATGATGCCAGAATTGGATTAGATGTAGCTGCCAGCCAGTTTTACTCTGAAGGAAAATATCATATTGAGCGAAAAGAATTAAGCCGGGGAGAGCTCCTTTATTATTACAAGGACCTTATTTCCAAATTTCCCATCGATTTTATTGAAGACCCTTTTTCTGAAGAAGACTGGTCTGGATTTGCCGATGCCAGAAGAGAGCTGGGCGTGACAATAATCGGAGATGATCTTTTGACCACGAATGTAAAGAGAATAAAAGATGCTGAACAGAGATCTGCCTGCAACGGAGTTGTTATAAAGCCAAACCAGATTGGCACTATTACAGAAACCATAGAGGCAGCTAAATTGGCAAGATCTTTCGGCTGGATGCTTTTGGTCTCTCATAGGTCGGGCGAAACAGATGATGATTTTATCTCTGATTTGGCTGTCGGAATAGCGGCAGAGTATATTAAATCAGGTTCGCCCGTGACAAAAGCCCGCATGGCAAAGTATAATAGGCTAATGGAGATAGAAAAAGAGCATGGCTAAATTATTCTTGTTGCGCCACATAAAATCGCAATGGAACGAGGAAAACCGCTTTACTGGCTGGATGGATGTTCCCTTAGACGAGAATGAAATATATGAGGCCAAAGTTTTAGCTGACAAAATTTTTAAGAGGCACAAGATAGATAAGATTTATTGCTCAACTCTTTTCAGGAATATGGACACAATCGCCCGCATGTTTGAGTTCGGGAATGAAAAGTACCCAGTGTTTATGCATATAGACAAAGGAAGGATGAAAAAATGGGGCCACTTTATTGATATAAGCCAGCAGGACGTCCCGGTTTATGTCACCGAAAAACTCAATGAGAGATATTATGGGAAGCTTCAGGGAGCAAATAAGGACTGGGCAGTCAGAAAATACGGCAAAGATAAAGTGAAATTATGGAGAAGGAGTTTTGATATTCCTCCTCCCAAGGGCGAGAGCTTGAAAGATGTTTTAAAAAGAGTAAGTCCTTTTTTCAAATCATATGTCCAGGATGATTTAAGGGCAGGGAAAAATGTCTTAGTTGTAGCCAGTCATAATGCCTTAAGGGCTATTGCAAAACAAATTGAAGGAATTTCAGACAAGAAAATCATTAATTTTGAAATAGCTTATGGAGGAGTTTTAGAGTATGATATTGATAAGTCCTTAAAAGTAAAAAGCAAGGACATTTATTGATTTTTAAAATTTGTGGTAGACTTGTAATATTAATTAATAAAAAAATATGTCTATTCAAAATATATGCGACGTAGTGAAGAAAAATAACACACTGACCGCTGCTTTATCAGTAGTGGTTTTAATAGCTATAGTCTGCCTCGTCTATTTTGTAGCAGGAATAGGAGGAGTTTCAGCTAAGGCAGCTGCAGAAAAAGCAGTCAGCTATATCAATGAAACTTATCTTGCTGATTCAGCTGAAAAAGCCCAACTCAAGGATTTTAGTGATTTCTACGGATTAAATAAGATATCATTCTCTCTTTTCGGGCAAGAACAGTTCATTTATGTCACCAGAGACGGCAGATATATGTTCCCTGCAATGGAAGGGGTTCCGATTGATATGGACCAAACTTCTGCTACCGACAATCCTGCCCAAACATGCCAGGATATTCCGAAGACAGACAGCCCAGTTGTTGAGGCCTTTGTTGTCAGCCAGTGTCCTTATGGCCTGCAAATGCAAAGGATTGCAAGCAAATTCCTAATTGATGAGCCAACGGCTGCAAACAATGTAAAGATAAGGTATTTGGGTTCAATATCGGGTGGCAAGATAGTTGCTATGCATGGAGAAGGAGAGGCCCAGGAAAATCTCAAGCAGATTTGTTTAAGAGAAGAGACAGATGATTACTGGAAATATCTTTCCTGCTATATGCAGGCGGACGAAAGCGACAAGTGCTTGGCATCTATTGGAGTCGATAAATTAGCTTTGAATTCTTGTATGACAGATCCAAGCAGGGGATTGGCATACGCTCAAGTTGATTTTAATAAAGCAGATAGTTTAGAAATCGGGGGTTCTCCGACATTGGTTATAGATGGGAAGGTGGTTGACGAGTTCTCTTTCGGAGGTAGAACAGAAAACGCCTTAAAAGAGATATTGTGTTGTGCCTCATCTAACCAGCCGGGCTTTTGTTCTACTGCCTTATCGACTGAAACTGCGGCTACTATGTTTTCAAAGACATACGTAGGGGTTGAAGAGAATAATGGGGCCTGCGAATGAAACGATTAATCATTCTTTGTTTATTGGTTTTGGTTGTTGCCTATTTCTGGCCCAAGCCAGAGAAATTGTCTGATAAAGATATTTCAGAGAAAGCCCTGCAATACATTACTGTTAAAACCGGGAAGGAATTTAGCCTAGAGAGCATTGAAAGAGAGCATGGATTAGCAAAGCTTACATTTGATTTTGAAGGAATAAAAATGATATCACATGTAAGTTCTGATGGAAAGCTCTTTTTTGAGAGTGCGGTGGATTTGGAGAATAAAGATAACTACCCCCGCCCCGCAATAAGAAACAATGAAGAGGTTACGCCTCTCGCAGAACCAGAAAAGCTTAGAGTCTTTGTTAGTTGTTTGGCTGAAGCTGACTTTATGATTTATGGGGATTCTGAGTGTTTTTACACTAATAAGCTAGTTTTTGAGCTTGGCGGAAAAGAGATTGTTTCTCAAATATATATTGAGTGCCCCGAAGAATCATGCGAAAACATCACAGGATATCCGACCATATTAATAAAGAATAAAGAATATTTAGGAAATCACAGCCTAGAAGAGTTTTCTCTGGCTACCGGCTGTAAAATTCCATAACAAATATATGCCAAAAGTAAGAATATTTTCAACGCCGACCTGTGCATACTGCAAAACATTAAGGGAATATATGAAAAGCCACCACATTGATTTTGAAGACATCGATGTCTCTTTAAATGAAGCACTTTTAAATGAGATGATTGAGAAATCAAAGCAGGGATCCGTTCCTGTGGTGGATATTGACGGAGAGTTTATCACCGGCTTTGATAAAAAGAAAATAAACGAGCTATTAAAAATTAAAGAATAAAATATGGTAAAAATTGTTATCAACGGTTTTGGAAGAATAGGAAGGCCGGTTTTTCGCAGGATTTTTGACAAGCATCCCGGCCTTGAAGTCGTTGCCATTAACGATTTAACAGATACGAAAACTCTGGCTCATTTGCTGAAATACGACTCTACTTACGGGAGATACAATAAAGAGGTCTCGTTCAACGGCAATAGTTTAATTGTGAACGGAAAAGAAATTAAGGTTTTTGCAGAAAAAGACCCTGCAGATATTCCTTCAAAAAAGCTTGGTGCCGATATCGTTTTAGAATGCACCGGCGTATTTACAGACAGAGAGGGGGCCGGCAGGCATTTGAAGGCAGGGGCAAGGCAGGTAATTATTTCAGCGCCCGCCAAGGACGATTCCATACCCAGCTACTTATTGGGAGTTAATGCCGAGGATTTTAATCCCAAAGAAAAAATTGTTGATATGGGCTCCTGCACCACAAACTGCATCGCTCCTATTGCGAAGATATTGAACGATAACTTTAAGATTTTGAAAGGATTTATGACAACTGTCCATAGCTATACAAATGACCAGAGGATTCTAGACCTTCCTCACAAGGATTTAAGAAGGGCCAGAGCTGCTGCTATAAATATTATTCCTACCTCCACCGGAGCTGCAAAAGCCTTGGGCAAGGTTATACCTTCCTTAAAAGGAAAGCTGGACGGCATAGCGATGAGAGTTCCCACTGCCGCTGTTTCAAGTTTGGATTTAGTGGTTCAGGTGGAAAATCCTGCTAGCAAGGAAGAAATCACTTCTGCTTTCAAGTCAGCTGACCTTGAGGGGATTTTGTCTGTTTGCGAGGAGCCACTTGTTTCCTCTGATTTTATCGGAGATTCGCATTCAGCTATTATTGACCAGGAAATGATAATGGTTAATCAGGACATGGTCAAAATTATTGCATGGTATGACAATGAGTGGGGGTACTCTTGCCGGCTTGCAGAGTTTGCAGAATTTGTAGGAAAGAGGATACAATAGAACTAGCACATCTTTTATATAAGGAGAGAGGAATGAAACCGAAGCATCTTGGGAAAAGGGCTAAACGTGTGCGTGCCTTTCTGAAGCAGAGCCTTGTTGGTCTGTTCGACATTGCTGGGTGCCATATCGTTGTTCCGAAGAGCCCCTCGAAGGCTGAAAGGTCCAAAGTAACTGGTTTCTGGTTCTCTCTGCGCTGAGAGGGTTTTATACCCTCTTTTTTTTTCCTTAAAATCTGGTAAAATAACATAATGGCAAAAAAGGGATTGCCCAAAATAGTTGGTTATTCTTTGGCTGGATTTCTGGCAGGCCTGCTTGTAATGGGATCGGTCTGGATGATCAGTTTTTTTTATGAGGTTTTTTTTATCCCGACCTCTGAAACGTATATCACCCTGCAGGCTTTTTTAAGAGGAGTATATCTCATTTTATTTATTGTTCTGGCTTTTACTGCCTTTTGCCCCCTTGTTTATCTTATCTTGACGCTAGTGTCTATGCTCAAAAGGTTTCGGAAATTAAGAAAACAAAGGGAAAAGATTACAGCATATTTGAGCTTGGGCTATTGGATTTTATTTGTTTTGTCTATGATGACCTATTCAATACTATTTTTATTTAAATGATAAAAACAATACCAGTTGAGGTTTCAGCCCGTCATATACATTTGTCTTCTGGCGATGTGGAGTTGCTCTTCGGATATTCACAGCTAAAGAAGCTAAAACCCTTGACTCAGCCCAGTGATTTTGCGGCTGAAGAGAAGGTGAATATTGTCTTGGGCCAGCGAGTATTTGAGGGGGTTAGAGTTGTTGGTCCAGAAAGAGATCAGACGCAGGTAGAGATAAGTCTGACTGATGCTATAAGTGCAGGGGTTATGCCACCCGTAAGGCTGTCAGGAGACCTTACAGATTCTCTCCCTGTTGTTTTAGTGGGTCCGAAAGGCAGAGTAAAGCTAGATAAGGGTCTCATAATTGCCCAAAGGCACATTCATTGCAACGAAAAAGAGTCAAAAAAGCTAAAGAAATGCGTTTGCGTAAAAATATCAGGGCCGCGAGAAGTGATTTTTAAAAACATACCCATCAGAGTGAGAAGCGATTATGTATTGTGCCTGCATCTGGATACAGACGAAGGGAATGCGGCCGGCATTTCAAAATTCGGGCAAGGAGAAATCATATGATTTTAATATTAAATTGCGGAAGTCAATCAATTAAATGGAAACTTTTTTCCGACGATCTTTGCGTGAAAAAAGAGGGGATGGTCAGGCTGGAGCAAAAAGGATATGAAAAAGCCCTAATCGCCGAGCTGGCTAAAGTAAGGAAATTTGATGTTTCTCTTGTTGGCCACAGGTTTGTCCACGGAGGTTCATTATTCCAAAAACCGACAATAATTACAAAGCAGAATCTGAAGAAGCTGGAGAGCCTGAATAAGCTGGCTCCCCTGCATAATCCCTATAATATTCTGGGAATCAAGTTTTCTCAGTCTGTTTTCCCAAAAGCAAAGCAAGTTGCTGTTTTTGACACAGAGTTTTTTATCAATCTGCCACCCAAGGCATTCACCTATGCTCTACCCGAGAAGATTGTTAAAAAGTACGGGATTAGAAGGTTCGGCTTTCATGGCATCTCCCACGAATACGCTCTGACGCAGGCGGAAACCATTTTGCAAAGGCCATTAGAGAATGTCATTACCTGCCACCTTGGCGGAGGATCAAGCATCTGTGCGATTAAGAAAAGGGTTGCTGTGGACACATCAATGGGTTTTACGCCCCTTGACGGTCTTGTGATGATGACCAGGGCGGGATCTTTAGACCCCGGAATTGTTTTGTTTTTAGCGGGCAAGATCAGCGACATAGAAGGGGTCTTAAACCATGAGTCAGGGCTTATGGGAATATGCAATATGTCTGATATGAGAAAAATCGTTTCTGCAAAGAGCCAGAAAGCAAAACTGGCTTTAGATGTATATGTTTATGCTATACAAAAGTATATTGGAGCATATTTTGGGATTTTAGGCGGGTGTGATGCCCTTGTATTCACCGGAGCAATAGGGGCTGGCTCTGCTTTCATAGTAAATATGATATGCAAAGATCTTTCAATACTTAAAAACACTAAAGTTTTAAGCGTAAAGCCGGACGAAGAGCTGGCTTTAGCAAAGAAAATATCTTATGGAAGGTAAACCTCAAAAATATATATTGTGGCTGGCTGAAATCGGGATTGAAGATGTCCCGCTGGTCGGGGGAAAGAATGCTTCTCTGGGAGAAATGTTCGTTAACCTTGTGCCAAAAGGAGTGAGTTTGCCTGACGGATTTGCCCTGACAACCAAGTTCTATTGGAAGTTTTTAAAGGACAACGGCATTGACGCAAAACTGCAGGAGATATTTTCAGCACTTGACCCCCAAAGCATAACAAGCATTCAAGAGACAGGGAAAAGAAGTCGAGAGGCAATCTCTCATGGAGTATTTTCAGATGAATTAAAGGTAGAGCTTTTTGCAGCTTACGATAAATTAGCTGAAAAGTTCGGGCCCGATCCTGATGTGGCGGTTAGAACATCAGGAGTGGCCGAAGATATGCCAAATGCTTCTTTTGCAGGGCAATTCGAAACCTATCTTAATGTAAGGGGCAAAGAGGATTTGCTTTCAGCTGTTTTAAAAAGCATTATTTCCACCTTTACTGACCGGGCCATTGCCTATAGGGAGGAAAAAAAGATAAGCCAGCTGGAGTTCGGCTTATCAGTCGGGGTGCTGAAAATGATACGATCTGACCTGTCTTCGTCGGGGGTTATGTTCTCGTTGGATACAGAAACGGGATTTAAAGATGTGGTTTTGATAAATTCAATCTGGGGCTTGGGCGAGCTGATTGTTAAAGGAAGAATCACGCCCGACGAGTACTATGTTTTTAAACCCACCTTGAAAAAGGGCTTTAAATCCATAATTGTAAAAAATTTAGGCAGGAAGAATATAAAATCCGTCTATTCCCCGAAAAAGGGAATAAAAGAGGTTAAGGTTCCTGTTTCCGCCCAATTTCAGTTTTCTCTTTCCGACGCCGAAGTTTTAAGCTTAGCTAAATGGGCAATAATAATTGAAGACCACTATACCCAAAAGAATGGCAAATGGACTCCGCAGGATATTGAATGGGCAAAGGACGGAAAGACCGGCCAGCTGTACATAGTGCAGGCAAGGCCTGAAACCGTCCATATGCCTAAAACAGGGAGGGTTTTAGAAGAATATCTGATAAAAACTAAAGAG
>JAHIEB010000081.1 GCA_018894075.1 Patescibacteria group bacterium
CCAACTGTTCCAGCATATCCCGGCCATGGTGCAATCCAGCTGTTTGCCTGGTCACTTGTTGTTATAGACTGGACTTCATAAAACATACTTTCTGCTTCTTCGCTTGAATAATCAAATCTTTTTTGTAAGAATTCAACACTTTTGTCTAAATTGTTATTATACTCTTTCTTCTTTAATGTATTGTAAATCAAGCCGCGGTCAAAATCCCAGCTTCCGAAATGAGCCCAAACACCGCTTTTTCCTATCATGTCATCCGAAGTTATAAAATAGTCTTCAGGAGGCTGGCAATGAGTATATGAAAGAATTTCTTCTGCTTTTTCTTCATTAAACATCTCTTTTAGATATCCTCTTGCCTCTTCTTTGTTTTTGACAATTATATCATTTAATATTGAAACAGTTTTCGAACCATCATTTATTTCTGCATTGACACTTCCAAATGCCTTAGTACCTCCTTCTATTGAACCGCCGCTGCAATCAAGCATTCTTAAAATCCCTATTGCTAAATCTTCATTGTCAGTTAACAGTGTTTTGCCTATCCAATGCGCTTGGGGAGTGTTTTGGCTTGTGCCATCAAATGTAACTGCGCGGTCTGCCCAGAATTTGAACCAATGGCCAAAATCCCACCATGAATTTATTATGGCGTTAGGTTTTGAGTCTTCTTTGATTTTTTCCAAGGATATTGCCCAAGCGTCATTGAAGCTGGGTATTTCACTTTTTGCAGTTCCTGCTGCTGACCTGTAAGGCGCTACAAGCAGCAAAAGCAGCATAATTATGACTGTAGTTTTTGATATGAGCTTATTTACCTGAAGACCTTTTGAAATCCAAGCACTTGCGTACCTATATAGCTCTCCAAGCGCTATTCCAAATCCTATTGCAAATGCAGGGACTAAAAGCAATGTAAATCTTACACCTTTCGTGCTCGCGTATGTTGTAGCAATAAACCACAATATAAGCAACATGGCATATTTTATGTCGATATCTGTATCAGATTCCCATAAAGCTATAGCTATTCTGATTATAATGGGGATGCTTACTAATACTAAAAATGTGTGCAAATCCTGGATAAATGGATTATCATGAAATAAGGCTATAACTATATACCATGCTAATGCGGCAACAATAAACCATATTTTTTTGTGTTCTTTTTTTGTCAATGTCAAGGTAATGCCCATCAACGCAATCAGGAAAAGGAACATGTTTCCCAGGCCAACCTGGTTTATGACATTGTTTAGAGAAGCTGGATTCTGCTCTGCTACTGTTGTAAAAACATTGGGCCATATTGTTGTAATTCCGACTTCTTTAAGCTTTGCAAAGCCAGTAGGATTTGTCGCGAACTTTGTAAAATGCCCATAGCTTACAAATAAGGCAGTACTTAACGCAGACACTATAAAAAATATTGCTAAAAATGCAATTGAGTTTTTTATTGCTTTTTGTTTTATGAAGCCGGTAAAATCTCTGGTTAATTCTTTTTTATGGACGAATGCATAATATGCTATGTAAAATACTGCAGAAGCCAAAATAAAGTCAAAAATATACCACCATCCGCCCCATGTAAAGGCATATAAACCAACTAATAAACCGCTTATTGCGCTTAAAATTACAGTGTTTTTTGCGTTCTTTGCATCCAAGGCCTCAAGGAAAAGCCATGCTATAAAGAGTGGAAACATTACATTATAGGCATCTGTATCTGCAAAACCGCCTGCAGTTCTGCTCAGGAATGAAGGATGTATTGCCAATACTGTCGCTGCTATAAATCCTCCAAAATTTCCGACAAGTTTTTTTGTTATAAAAAATGCAGGTATCACTGCCAGAGCTGAAATCAAAACAGGAATATAAAACACAACTGCCATCAAATTAAGGTTTTGGTTAAAAAAGCTTAGTAGTCTGAATAAAAATGCCTCAAAGTAAGCGTGAAACATATCCGGAGGCAAACCTCTTCCTTCAGGAGCGTACATATGATTGTCCCATGGGCCACCATTCCGAATCTCATCTCCAGGATTGCCTTTTTCTATTATGTTCTTTGCATGCCTCATCCAGAAGTAAGGGTCTATTGCAAGCA
>JAHIEB010000006.1 GCA_018894075.1 Patescibacteria group bacterium
ACATCAATGGCCTTCTTTATGTACTCAAATGACTTGCCGTGGTCAAGATTCAGAAATATGAGCGGTCCGGTTTCGGTCCTATAGGCATTTCGCAAGGCAACTGCCTGCTTCAAACCCAAAAACCGGCTCTCCCCTTCAGATGTTCCCAATATCACTGGCGAGTTTTTCTTTTTAGCTGCCTCAACTATGGCTTCAAGTTGAGCCAAAGCTGAAAAGTTAAACTGACCCAGCGCGAATTTTTCTTTTTGCGCTTTTTTAAAATAATATTCTAAATTATGCTTCATGTTTGGGTTGGCAGAGTCCGTTAATCTGGCACTCCTCCTTTTTGACTTCTACCTTAACGAATTCCTGCCCATTTTTCAATAGCCCTGGCTTTGAGCCCAACTTAGACAGACAGCCCGACGCATTAGCAATGCCGAACTGTATTGAATAAACAATGTCTCCTTTGCTCCGAATATATCCTGAAACAAATCCGGATGCAAAAGAATCCCCTGCTCCGGTTGTATCAACAATATCAGAAGGAATGGGCTTTGCGCTATATAGATATTTTCCGTCAGAGACAGTGACGCCAGCAGATCCTTTTGTCATAATGGCAATGCCCGGACAGATTTCATCTATTTTTTTAAACACTTCGTGTTCATCATTATAAGAAAGTTTGGTCAGAAATGCGGCTTCTTCTTGGTTTAAAACCAGAATATCCGCTTTTGATAAAATTTCGTTTGGCAATTGCACCTTCCCCGGGTTTAAAACTATCTTAGTTTTATGAGAAAGAGCAATATCAATTATTTTACCGACATTCTGCGAAAGAGAGGCAATATAAAACCACTTAGCTTTTAATTTTCCCCATGCAAAATCAGTTACATCTTCCGAAGCCCCTCTATACGCCAAAATAGTCCTCTCCTGCCCTTGAAAAATTATTGAATGATTAGTCGGCTTTTTTGATTTTGCCACTAAGCTTGTATTCACCCCGTATTCCTTCAGCTCTTTTAAAATCCTTTCACCAGCTATATCCTCTCCGATATTTCCGCAGAAAGCGGTTTTGAATCCCTGCAAAGCAAAGGCCACTGCAGTATTTGTTCCTCCCCCGCCGGTAGCAAAGGCAATCTCATCAATTTCAATTTTTGACCCAAAAGAAAAGCAAATGCCTTTGCCTGCAGAAAAATCGTTATCTGAAACCAATTTATGGTTTTTTATCTTAATGAATATGTCGTTTGCTGCTGAACCGAAAGTGATAATGTCAAACATGTTTTTCTTTTTCTGCAACCAGCAGATGTGTTTTTAATACTACATTGGGATTTAAGGATAAGGAGTCTATGCCCGCCTGAACTAAAAACTCGGCAAAGTCAGGGTAATTGGAGGGCCCTTCTCCGCAAATGCCGATATATTTCTCCCTGTCTTTCGCTACCCGTATTGCTTCAGCAAACATCTCAAGAGCAGCCTCATTCCTTTCGTCTCCGATGTATGCTAAATCCCCATTATCTCGGTCTAAGCCCAAAGTAAGCTGTGTTAAATCATTGCTTCCGATTGAAAATCCGTCAAACATCATTAAAAACTTATCAGCCAGGATTACATTGGACGGAACCTCGCACATTACATATGTTTTAACATCATTTAATCCTACGGTCTTCATTAAGTCCTTTACTTTCTGGCCCTCCTCCAATGTTCTGCAGAAAGGAACCATTACGCTGATGTTCTTCAGCCCAAAAACATCCCTGGCTCTTTTTATAGCCACACACTCCATTAAAAAGGCGGGCTGATATTTGTCTGAAACATACCTTGAAGCTCCCCGAAAACCCATCATTGGGTTGGCCTCTTCTTTTTCGTATAAAGATCCTCCGACTAAATTGCGGTATTCATTTGTTTTAAAATCTGAAAACCTGACAATCGTTTCCTTAGGATAAACCGAGGAGGCAATCTGTGCGATTCCTTCGGCCAGCTCTTTTACAAAGAACTCCTTTTTGTCTTTATGCTCAATTGTAATTTCAGAAATCCTCTTTCTAATCTTTGGGTCCTTTATCTTGTCAAAATTATACAGAGCCATTGGGTGCACTTTTATCTTTTCAGCGATTATGAATTCCTCCCTGGCCAAACCGATTCCAGAATTGGGCAAAAAGGAAGATTTGAAGGCAGACTGCGGGTCGCCGATATTCATCATTATCTTGGTTTTTATCTTAGGGAGCTCGGATAAATTAGTCTTCTTCACATCAAAAGGCACCTGCCCCGAAAAAACCCTTCCTTTCATTCCCTGCGTACAATCAACCGTCACCATGCCTTTTAAAACTTTGGTGGCTTTTTGGGCTCCGACAATAGCAGGAACGCCAAGCTCTCGCGACACAATAGCGGCGTGGCAGGTTTTTCCCCCCTCATCAGTGACAATAGCAGAAGCTATCCTCATTACCGGCACCCAGTCCGGATCTGTCATTTTAGTCACCAGCACCTCTCCGGGCTTAAATTGACTTGACTGGGAGACATCCTGTATTATTCGGACATTTCCTGACCCT
>JAHIEB010000054.1 GCA_018894075.1 Patescibacteria group bacterium
GTTCTTCCTCCAGGCGATTATGAGTTGGTTATTACAGCAACTGATTTAGCCAAGAATTCAGCTACTAGCACGGTTTTTTTCACTGTCTTAGCAATGAAAATAAATATTGTTGATAAAATTGTTGATTTTATCTTTCCCGAGCCAGAACCAATCGTTAATATATCCAAAACCGCGCCCGAGGTAATGAAAGGGGATTGGAACATTATTCCCGAGGCAAAGGTGAATAAGTTTGTTTTTGATCCCCTGCCAAGAGAAATCAGCGCTCTAGCCCAGAAGTTTCCCAAACTATCTAGCACATTCAAGAAGCTCGGCATAGGAAAAGCAAGCGATGTTTCAAGGTTGCAATCAATCAAGCTGACCCTCCCCACGCTAACCCAAACAACTGATTTGCCGAGCTTTACTTCCATTCCTTTGGCCAAGCTTACCTTTTCGGCAAAAAAGAAGATACCAACTGAAATCGTCTTTGTCAGAGCCGGAGCTGAATTGGTGGACTTTGGGGTCACCCTATCTTTAGGTGATAAAGGGAATATTCAGCAGGTCACCTCAATCATTGCCAATCAACCTTTGCGACTCGTGGTCAAGCCAGAGGGTTCAGTAAACAGCGTTAAGGGGTATATACTTTTTAAATCTAAAACCCCGACCATCTCCTCTATCCCGTTGGACTCCCTTACTGCTTCTCTGATGTTTTCTGAACCAAAGTTTGCAAAACAAGAAACCCCGGTTATTGACCAGGAGTTTCTGATTAATGAGTTCGAGTACAAGGATGATGACGGAGATGGAATATATATTGCTGATATTCTCGGCCCTGCGGTTGATGCGGAGTATGAGATAGTGACAGTTATTGACTACGTCAATACAGGAGAAAAGACAATCAGGATGATAGCTCTTGTTGACCCTGAAGGATATATATATGAAAGAGAGGGAAATAACGAAATCAGGATTAATGGGGCAATTATCTCTCTGTATTGGTTAGACCAGGAGAGGAGAGAGTATATTCTGTGGCCTGCCAAAGATTTTAACCAGCAGAATCCCCAGACAACAGACAGGAGGGGGACTTATTCATTTTTAGTACCCGAGGGAATGTATTCTTTAAAAGTTCAGGCCCCGGGCTATCTTGTTTATGAAGGAAAGCCCATTGAGGTGAAGGTGGGGTCTGGCATTCATCAGAACATTGAGCTAAAGACCTCTTTTTGGCTTTTGAAATATCTTGATTGGAGAACATTAATTTTATTATTAATAGGTATATTATTAATTTATAATTTTTATAGAGATATAAAAAAGAAAATATGATAAAGAAAATTTCAGCGGCATTGGCTTTCATTATTATTGTTCTTCTGTCCTTGGAGCTCTGGATATATCACCAGAAGGTTCTGATAAAAGAGGATACAATCATGGCTTTCCAGCGGAACGAGAGGATATTAAACTTCACCCGAATGTTTATTGACAAGGTTTTGAGAGCAGAGGGAGAAGTTCCTTTTGAAGATAGGCTTTTACTGGAGAATGCTGTCAGGGATATAGAAAATCAGGAAATCCTGACCCAGTGGCAGGAGTTTACGGAGGTTGAAACAGAAGCACAAGCCCAAGCAGAAGTGAAGGACTTGCTTGAGGTGCTTATTAAAAGAATACAATTCTAATTTGTTTGTCGGGGCATGGGGATTCGAACCCCAAATAAATCCACCCCATGGACTCGTGCTACCGTTACACTATGCCCCGCCATTATTTAGATAGAGCCTTGATGCATTTAGTGCAGGCCAGCACCCTCTTTCCTTTGAAAGGTTTTATCCCTTTCGGAGATTTCGCAGAGATAGGAACCAGAACCCATTGAAGGTTGGGGTATTTCCTCACTTTTTTAGTGGGATTGTATTTTCCTCTCAATTTCTTAAGCTTCCAGTTGACGGTAGAAGTCTTTTCGCATATTGCACATTTCTTTGCCATAGGTTTTTTATCATTCTATCATGTTTCCATTATTTTTCAATATGTGATATATTAAATGGGAAGAATATCTTCCTTTTTTTATGAGTTTTATCATACTCGTTTTCCCATTACTGGTTTTATTCTTTTCAATTGTAATTCATGAGGTTGCCCATGGGTCCGCGGCTTTAATGCTGGGAGACCCGACTGCCAAAGAGCAGGGCAGATTGACATTGAATCCGATAAAACACATTGATCCTTTCGGCACAATCATACTGCCTCTTCTTTTGCTTCTCATTACAGCAGGCCAAGGACCCATATTCGGCTGGGCAAAGCCTGTTCCTGTCAATCCTTATAATTTCAAG
Organism: Patescibacteria group bacterium; assembly: GCA_018894075.1. GTDB lineage: Bacteria > Patescibacteriota > Minisyncoccia > Minisyncoccales > Staskawiczbacteraceae > JAHJTG01. Next base: position 2,277 of record JAHIEB010000054.1, read on the forward strand.
GATAAGAGATGGGGGAGTTTAAAGGTTGCAGCAGTCGGGCCTGCGGTAAACTTTTTGATTGCTGTCATATTCGGACTGGCAATAAGGTTTGTAAGCCTTCCGGCCTCGCTTTTGATTCCGTTTGGAATAATCTCAATTTATAATTTCTTATGGGGTTTGTTTAATCTTCTGCCCATCCCGCCCCTAGATGGGTCTCATATCTTGTTTTCCCTTCTTCCTTACACCTGTAATAAATTCAAGAGATTCTTAAATCAGTACGGACTTCTGCTTCTGGTGCTTTTTCTGTTTTTCGGCATATCTTTTTTGTTTGATATTGCCGCTTTTTTATTCACCCTGACATCGGGCTTGAGCCCTATGATCTAAAAATGTTGACATAGCCCTGAATATTTGTTAAATTAGTTTCTATATATGTGTCCAACAGTCAGACAATTAATGAAGAAGGGGAGAACCCAGCCAAAGAAGCGCGTTAAGATGCCTGCTTTAGAGTATGGGTTCAATGTTTTAAAAAACAGGCCCACTAAATATCCCTCTCCTTTTAAAAGGGGGGTTTGCGTTAAGGTTTTCACATCCACTCCTAAAAAACCGAATTCAGCTTTGAGAAAGGTGGCCAGAGTAAAACTATCAAACGGAATGGAGGTTTCAGCCTACATACCAGGTGAAGGCCACAATCTTCAGGAGCACTCTGTTGTGATGATAAGAGGAGGAAGGGTTAAGGATTTGCCAGGA
>JAHIEB010000055.1 GCA_018894075.1 Patescibacteria group bacterium
AAGACGTGGGGCCACTCGACGGGGTCTGCGTCACAATCTGACTCCTTTCCCTATATCCAAAACACTTGTCTACCCCCGCACGATTTTACTTCAACGGCAACTCCTTTCTCTCCCCAGAGAGTTTTAAAAGAACGACCTGTAATTGATTTTTATTATGCTCTCGGTTAAATTGAATGTCAATACAAAATGTGCTAGATTAAAAACATGATTATTATCACAGGATTGGGAAACCCGGGAGAAAAATTCAAAAACACCCCGCACAATCTGGGATTTGAACTCTTGGATGTTTTTTGCAAAAAGAATGGCTCGCCTGATTTTTGGTATAAGAAAAAGTTGGACGCTATGATATCTGAAAAAGAAAATATCCTTTTGCTGAAACCTCAAACCTTTATGAATAATTCAGGGAAAGCAGTAAGAAAAGTAAAAGGAGACCTTATCCTCTGCCACGACGACATAGACCTGCCCCTCGGTTTTTTCAGAATATCAAAAGACAGAGGTCCTGCAGGCCATAAAGGGGTTGAATCAGTAATAAGGGAGACAGGAACCCAGGATTTTATAAGGATAAGAATCGGAATCTGTCCGGAGAGAGGAAAACCAAAAGATCCAGAAAAATTCGTGCTAAAAAGATTTTCAAAGGAAGCCAGGCTGAAAGCTGATAATGTTCTAAGCAGGGCTTCAGAGGCATTAAAGGTAATTATAGAGAGCGGACTTGAATATGCGATGAACGAATACAATAAAGCCGTTTGATTGCTTGGCCTGATGGAAGAATTAAAATCAATTTTGATTGTCAGCTTTACCCCCTATTTTCTAGATAAGGGGTTTCTGTGGTTCATTGAAAATGAAAAAGAAATACTGGCTGCTCAAAGGTCCCAGTCTTTTTTTCAGGATAATACTGTCTTTCTGGAAAAGGACTTGGACAGAAGCCTTTCTGAAGTTTTGCGAAAGCTTGATGAAATGGGGTATGAAAAAGTAATAGACATATCCCAGCCAGGAGAATTCTCCCAAAAGGGAGGGCTGCTTAGCATTTTCCCCGTAAACACAGCAGAGGCCGTCAGGATAGACTTTCTGGGCAATAGAATAGAAACCATTGAAAGGCTAGACATCAAAGTTGAAGACGAGCAGAAATCCAGAGAACTGATGAAGAAACACCTGAACTCCCAGAAGCTTTTCTCTGACTTAAAAGATTTAAAGGGGGGCGAGTACTTGGTGCACTTAGACCATGGCATTGGAAGATACTCTGGCGAACAAAACAACTACTATGTTTTGGAATACGCAAAGAATGACAAGCTTTATGTCCCTTTTGGCTTAGAAAGAAAACTCTCAAGGTATGTATCTTTTACAGAGCCGGAAATATCCAGGCTGGGGTCCTCCTTATGGCAAAAGACTAAAAGAAAAATAAAGGAAGAAACAGAAAAGATGGCCAAAGAACTTCTAGATATATATGCCCAAAGAGAATCTTCTGAAAGGAAACCATATTTCCAGAATGATGAAATAGACGAGTTGGTGGCTTCCACTTTTAAGCACGCAGAGACCCCTGACCAGGAACAGACAATAAGAGAGGTGATTAAAGATCTAGAAAAGCCAAAACCAATGGACCGGCTGGTCTGCGGTGACGTGGGATTTGGCAAAACAGAGGTTGCTTTAAGGGCTGCGGTCAAGGTGGCCAAATCAGGATATCAAGCGGTTTTAATAGCCCCGACCACCATTCTGGCCAATCAGCATTTCAAAAGTTTTAAAGAAAGGCTGAAAGACATTCCTTTAAATGTTGAGATTTTATCAAGGCTCCAGACAAAAAAACAGCAGAAAGAGATAATAAAAAAAATAGACAAGATAGATATATTAATAGGAACGCACAGAATTCTGTCTGAAGACGTCTCACCCCTCCTCTTTCAAAAAGACGGGCAGGGATTATTGATTATTGACGACGAGCAGAGGTTCGGGGTCAAACAAAAAGAAAGGCTAAAATCCTTAAGGTCAAAGATAGACATTCTTTCTTTGTCTGCTACTCCTATCCCAAGAACCCTTTATCTTTCTTTATCTGCCTTGAGGGAGATAAGTTTAATGCAGACTCCTCCCAAAGGAAGGCTCCCTGTAAAAACATTCGTCCTTGCGAGGACAAAAAAGACGGTGCAAAAAGCGATCGCAGAAGAAATTGAAAGGGGTGGCCAGACATATTATCTGCACAACAGGATAGACACAATTACTATGGTAAAAAAAACCATTATGGAAATGTTCCCTGATTTGAAGGTAGGGACCGCCCACGGAAAAATGGACGAAACAGAGTTGATCAAAACAATGGAGGACTTCCAGAATAAAGAATTTGAACTTTTGATTGCCACCACAATTATTGAAAATGGAATAGATATTGAATCTGCGAACACTCTGATTGTCGCAGATTCGGCAAAGCTTGGATTATCCCAAGCTTATCAGTTGCGGGGCAGAGTAGGCAGGTCCCACCGCCAGGCTTTTGCATACTTTCTGTATAATAAAAAGGTGAAAGGCAAGGCCGCAGAAAGGCTTAAGGCCTTAAAAGAAGCGCAGGAGCTGGGTTCAGGATACAAAATTGCTTTAAAGGATATGGAGATAAGGGGAGCAGGAAATATACTCGGAAAACAGCAGTCAGGAAGCGTAAATAAGGTGGGATTAAACCTCTACTGCCAGATGCTGGCAGATGCAGTTGGAAAAATAAAAGAAGCTAGCTTTCGCTAACTTCTTGGGATTTCTTTTGAAGAAGACTGGGGCTAAAGCCGGCAATGGAAACAGAAAGAACAACAGCCTTCCTTTTCCCATTAACCGTAGCCGTCATCTTACTGCTTTCAAAGCGCGCGAATCCGGCTGCCTCATCCACTTCAACGTCGGTCTGAGTTTCAAGGCAAAGCACGTCTCCCGGAACAACGAACCCCGTGAATTTGGCCCCAGCTATCTCTCTAGCCGCCAAAGCCTTATTCTCAAGGCTGTCAGCTAGTCCAGGAATCTTAGCCATTAAAATCCCCAAAAGCTGGAAAGCCATTTCCACGATATCCACCCCGCGAAAAACCGGATTTCCAGGAGTCGGCTCATGTCCTTCGCACAGCTCGGGCGTAATAGTCAATTGCCCTTGAGCAGTGTCGTTTCCAAGAATAACCCTATCCAATAAAAGCATACTGCCTCTGTGAAACAGAATCGCCTCAATCTCGTCTCTTTCCAAGACAACAACCTCCTGACCCATTCTGGTCAGCAACGCACCAAATCCGCGGAAAAGCTTTTTCATGGTAGTCTCCTTAATGTGCTATAGACACAATACATCACGATTAAAGCAATTTCAAGGCTTTGTGCTATTATTAAAATAGCATTGACAGAAAACAATTTAAACTGCTATACATACAAAACATGAATCTCGTAATTGTAGAAAGCCCGACAAAAGCCAAAACAATCCAAAAGTTCTTAGGAAAAGAATATACTGTTCTTTCTTCCTTCGGCCATATTAGGGATCTTCCTAAAAGGAAATTCGGCGTAGAAATTGAGGCTAATTTTAAGCCCGAATATGTAATTCCCGCCAAAGCCAAAAAAACCATTTCTGCTTTAAAGAAAGCTATTAAGAAAGGCACAGAAACCATACTGGCTACTGATGAAGACCGAGAAGGAGAGGCAATTGCATGGCACTTGTCTGAAGTTTTAAAACTAAAGGATCCCAAAAGAATAGTTTTTCACGAGATCACGGAAGGGGCCATAAAAGAAGCCTTAAATAACCCGAGGATGATTGATATGAACCTGGTTGACGCTCAGCAGGCAAGAAGAATCTTAGATAGGATTGTAGGATACAAGCTTTCTCCTTTTTTATGGAAAAAGGTCTCAAAGGGATTATCAGCAGGCAGAGTTCAGTCTGTAGCTGTCAGGCTCGTGGCAGAAAGAGAGAAAGAAAGAGAGGATTTCAAGAAACAGGAGTATTGGACAATTGAAGCTCTGTTGTCAAAAGAGGGAAAAGAATTCAAAGCCATTCTTTCTCAAAAAGACGGCCAGTTGATTGAAAAACTGGGGATAAACACAAAAGAAGACGCAGACAAAATTTTGAAAGATTTAGAGGGTGTAGAATACAGGGTTTTAAATGTTGAAGCAAAAGAAATAAAGAAAAACCCTTTTCCTCCCTTTACCACCAGCACCCTCCAACAGGAAGCCTCGAAAAAATTAAAATACCCGGCAAAGTTTACTATGGGCATCGCTCAAAAACTTTATGAGCAGGGTCTTATCACCTACCACAGGACAGACTCTGTCAACCTTTCTCAATTAGCTCTAGGAGCTGCCCAAAAATATATTCTAGATACGTTTGGGAGAAAATACTGGGCAGGACATTTCAGGCAATATGTATCTAAGGGGAAAACCCAAGAAGCCCATGAAGCCATAAGGCCGACTTATGCTACCAACTCCCCTGACAAAGTAAAATTGGACAAAAAGTATTTAAAGCTTTACGAGCTTATCTGGAGAAGATTTATTGCCTCTCAAATGACCGCGGCTCTGTTTCATTCAACGGGAGCGGATATTTCAGCTGAAAACCATACTTTTAGGGCAACTGGGCAGGTTTTAAAATTTGACGGATTTCTTAAAGTTTATCTAATTAAATTTTCTGAAGAAGACCTGCCCCTATTAAAAACCGATGATCTGCTTTTATTAAAAGAACTTCTTTCTCTCCAACACTTTACAGAGCCTCCAGCAAGATACAATGAGGCAAGTTTGATCAAGGCTTTAGAAAAAAACGGCATAGGCAGGCCCTCAACATACGCTCCAACATTAAGCACCGTGCAGGAAAGGAACTATATTGCCAAAGACGAGCAAAGAAGGTTCTTCCCAACAGAAATGGGGATTATCGTAAACAATCTTTTAGTTGACCACTTTCCCGAAGTAGTGGATATTGATTTTACAGCCAGAATGGAAAAAGAATTAGACGAGGTGGCCGAGGGAAAAGATACTTTAATCAAAACCTGCAAAGACTTTTATGGCCCTTTTTCAAAGAATTTGGAAAAAAAGTATAACGATGTTTCTAAAGAGGAAACGACAGAACAGACCGATAAAAAATGTGCTGCCTGCCAAAGCCCCATGATTATCCGCCTGGGAAGATTCGGGAGATTCTATGCATGCTCTAACTTCCCTACTTGTAAAAACACTGAATCTTTAGAGAAAGACAGTTTAAATGTTAAATGCCCGAAGTGTAAAACTGGCGAAATAGTTACAAAAAGAACTAAAAGGGGGAAGGTATTTTATGCTTGCAACAAATTTCCAGAATGCGACTTTGCTTTGTGGGACAAACCCATAGATAGGAAGTGCCCTGAATGCAATTCTTTGCTGGTTGAAAAATGGAAATCAATCAAATGCTCAAATAAAGATTGTAGCTACAAAGAAGATGCTGAGAGAAAACAGGATTAAAAACTTACTTAAAGATACTTTATATCCCAATTTAATAAGGGAAGCTGTTTCATACGCAGAAGAATGCTATAAAGACAGGAAAAGAAAATCTGGGGAAAATTACATTGAACACGCGCTAAGGGTGGCTCAAACTTTGAAGGAAATGGGCCTAGATAGTAAAACCATTATTGCAGGCCTTTTGCATGACACAATTGACGAACT
>JAHIEB010000085.1 GCA_018894075.1 Patescibacteria group bacterium
ACCATATCCTTTTGTAAGTAGTAGTCAGCTGGAAGCTTGCTTCATCAATAGCAACTAACTCGTGGTCCACATACTTCTCCTGAAGTTTTTTTTAAACTCTTCACGGAAAGTATCGACTTTCCTCTGATCATGGCGGACATGCTTGGGTCTGGGAGTAACCAAGGAAAAGTCCATTTTGTGTAGAAGACGTTCTACATGGCGATGAGAATAAGTCTTGCCTACTTCCTGGCCGATAACTTCCGCGACCTGCTTTGTGCTTACAGCACAAAAGTTTTTGTTGGCTTTCTTAATCATTTGAGAAATCTTATATCTCAGCCTTGCCAATACCATTTTACTAAGTTTTGTTGGTCTTCCGCTTCTAGGAAGATTAAATACTATTCCTCTAAGTCTCTGCTTCTCAAGTAGTCTGCTGACTGACGATTGGTGGCAGTCCAATAACTCAGCAATTTCTTGCTGAGTTTTCCCTTTATGATTCCATTGTAGAATCAATTTTCGTTCTTTTACGGTTAACATAAAGGGATAAAAGAAGTACTAGTATTTATGCGTTTCTTTTGTCTCATACTAAAGCCTAGAAACAATTAAAAAATAATAGTAAAAATAAAATATTATGTCAAGACTATTAAAAATAAAATTATTCTTCCTTAATCTCCTCGACCTTTTCCTTGCTTATAAGAACATCAGCAATCTCTGCTGGCAGGTTTGCAATATCCTCTTCTGCGAAAGGGCCATATTCCTCAAGTTCCTTGCCGACAAATTTAGGCACAGAATAAAGAAATCTTACGAGTTTTGTAGTTTTGTCTTCTTTAGGTTCAGCAGCTTTTTCAGCAGTTTCCTCTTTCTGCCCTGTTATTTTTGAAGCGTGCTTTCCGTCAAGAATATTATTAATAATATCATTCCTAAAAACATCAAGGACTTTTACAGCATCATCCAAAAGCCTTTTTTCATTCTCAAGCAAAGAAGAAGTGTCTATGACATTTGATTTTGTCCTGCTCTTTGCCAATGCAATATTTAATATCTTCTTTTCCCTTCTTTCGTATATCTCCTTTATTAGCCTCTTAGCATTTTCTATCTGCTTCTCAACTTTTTTCTTCTCGTCATAAGAAAATAAATCATCTTCCTTGGTGAGCATATTATTTTTTTCACTTAAGTAATCAACAAAATCGTTGAAAAAATTTGGCCCTATTTTCTGCAAATCTGTCAGATCTTTCTCTCTCTTTAAGATTTCAAAAAGAGTTTCATATGTAATGTTAATTTCTTTAGTTTCCATCCTACCCCCAAAAATATTAAGATTAATTTGGATTTATACGGATATATTTATATAATTTCCTTTTTTTCTCAGCTTATGGCTGAATTGTCATTTAAAGACCTGTCTTTTGAAGAAAAAGATGATAAGGTAAAAGTAAATTTCCTTAGGATATTCTCTTTCAATATAGAGAACAATATGCTTAATGCTATTGGAAAATTCAAGATAAGCCAAAACAAAATAGAGTTTCCTGATATAAACGATAAAAGGGCTCAAAGAAAGTTTAACACACTGCTGTCAAAAGGATTTGCACAGCTGAAAAACAGCCTAAACAATAAAAAAGCAGTCTATATCCACAAAAATTCAGGGATTCCATTAATAGGAACTGCTTATTTCGGCTTGATAGACCGCGGCACAAACCTTATTGAAGTAAGGCCTATAACAAGCTGCAACCTGAACTGTATCTTTTGCTCTGTGGATGAGGGCATTTCATCCAGAAAAGAAGCTGATTTTGTCGTTGAGAAAGACTATCTAGTTGATGAATTCAGAAAACTTGTTGAATTCAAGCAGGAAAGTTATATAGACGCTCATATTAATGCCCAGGGAGAGCCTTTATTATATGCAAATATTGTTGAGCTGGTGGCAGATATAGCAAAAATTCCGCAAGTAAAGTCTATTTCTATTGACACCAATGGAACTTTGCTTAATAAGCAGCTTATAGACGATTTATCAAGTGCTGGCTTAACAAGAATAAACTTATCGTTGCATGCACTAGACCCAAAAATAGCAAATAAAATGGCTGGGACTGATTATAATCTAAAGAAAGTAATGGAACTAGCAGAGTATATTCCAAAAAAGATGGATTTAATTATTGCTCCGGTCTGGCTTCCGGGCTATAATGACCATGAACTGGTTAAATTAGCAAAATTTGCCAATAAGATAGGCGCTGGTAAAAATTGCCCCCCGATAGGCATTCAGAGCTTCTTAAATTACAAGTTTGGCAGGAATCCTGTAAAGGCTGTAGATATAG
>JAHIEB010000056.1 GCA_018894075.1 Patescibacteria group bacterium
CTGATATTTAACTGTTTTATCAGTCTTTTTACCAATAAATATCCAATTTTAATTGGATATTTCAATGTTTCCTCCCAATACCCTTAAAAGCCCTATTTTTACGACTACGCCATATATTGCAGGTATGTCAAAAGGGGGTTATTTACCCCCTTTTGTTTACGCTTTTGTTCTTAATTACATCACAAACTTGTGATTTGTCACCTACCTATTTGCGACCTTCTTTATGTAACGTATGCTTCTTACACCTTTTGCAGAACTTCTTCATCTGAAGCTTTTCTTCTGCTACTTTTTTGGACTTCTTGGTGAAGTAGTTTATCTCTTTGCAGGCTGTGCATTGTATTTTAGAAAATGCTTTCTTTTTTGCCATATGTTTTGTTTAATTTGTCTGAGCCGATGGCCAGATTTGCACTGGCGACCTTTCCCTTACCATGGGAGTGCTCTACTGGCTGAGCTACATCGGCACATTATTTTAAATAAATTCTTCTATCCACCTTTTAATTTGCTCAAGCAGTTTTTTGTCGGAGTATCTAATATGGACCAATCCGTACGGCATTTTATTAATCTTTTCTTTTTTGAAATCCGTTCTTACGTACGGCTTTATAAACTGCGACTCTGGGATTTTTGTCAGTGCCGACCAAAACGATTTAAGGGAAGGGACATCTTGGTTGCAATAACAGTAAAGTTGCACCCTTAGGCGGTCTTCCTTCACCATGCATATCTGTCTTAAAAACCTCACAAACAGACCGACCATGCGCGGATCACTGTTGGCAAGATCAACGGTGCTAAAGCGCTTGGCTCCCTCGGCCCAATAAAGCATAATTCCCGCTGTCTTCAATGTTTTTTCCTTTGTGCTCAAATGTGGCTTGGGGCAGAAGCTGAGCGCTTGTTTCGAATATTTTATCTCATTGCTTTCTTTTGGCAGCCGTCGTGCCAACCCACAACCCTTCATAAACCGATAAACGCTGGAGCTTTTCCTATTAAACATCCTTCCAATATCTTCTGCGCTCAATCCTTTAGAATAATACAAATCTTTAATCTGCCCTATATCGAATTGCTTTGGAAGGTTGGGCTTCAAACCCCAGTATCCTACAAACCCTGCTTCGCATCTCGGCCGGGTGGGTATATTGTATTTTCCCATCCAATATCTCACCCCGTTGCGGCTAATCCCCTGCCTGACTGCAATTTTATCTAAAGATAAGCCACCCGTATATAGTTTTGTAAGTTCTTCTTTTGAAAGCATTGGGTGCGAGTGGAGTTGAACCACCTGGGTCCAGTGGACAAAGGATTTACAGTCCTTCCCCGCGCCGTACGGGACTACGCACCCCAGCTCAATAAACTTTAGCACAAAAAATATTACTTTTCAATGACCTTCTTATTCTTCTCCCTCCAGGCCTGTATCTCCTTGTGGTTCCCGGAAATTAAAACCTTAGGCACTCTCCAGTTTACTCCTCTTTCAGGAGAAAAAACATCCGGTCTTGTATACTGGGCATATTCCACAAACCCAGCCCCTCTTAACCTTTCTTTTAAAAGGTCCTCTTTTCCTATTACTCCTGGGATTAGCCGGGATATTGTTTCAATAACCACCATTGCCGGAAGCTCACCTCCCATTAAGTCGTACTCCCCTATTGATAGATTTAAGTCAGAGATGTTCTTTGCCACTCTCTCATCCACCCCCTCATACCTTCCGCAGATAAAAACAAGCTGGTCATATTTTTTCAAGTCATTGGCTGCTTTCTGGTTAAACTTCTTTCCCCTTGGAGTAAACAGTATTACCTTTGACTTTCCTTTCTTTATCTTCTTAATAGCCTTGAAAACAGGCTCTATTTTCATTACCATTCCCAAACCCCCGCCAAAAGGCTTATCATCAACCTTTCTGTGCTTATCAGTCGTATAATCTCTTAAATTATGTATCTTGACTGAAATAAGGCGCTTTTGTATGGCCTTCTTTATTAAAGACTCCTCAAAGTATCCTTTGAATATGTTGGGGAATATGGTTAATATCTCAAATTTCATAGCCCATAAAACGAAAACCGTACTATCATCATAGCACGGCCCTCGTTATCATGTAAATTTAATTACAAAGTGATATTGTCAATCTCGTCTGAAGATTTCTTCTCTTCAGGTGTCCTTTGAACACGACCGCCCTCCGGCTCTTCAATCTTCAAATTGACTCTGGCATGGTTCTTAAGACCAACAATTCTTACCAAGTTTCTAATTGCCTTGGCAGTTGATCCCTCTCTCCCGATGATTTGACCCATATCTTCTGGGTGTACTTTCAAGGAAAGCAGAACGCCCATTTCGTCAACTTTTCTGTCTACTTCCACAGCCTTTGGGTTATCTACTAGCGATTTCACTAGAAATTCAAGGAACTCCTTGTCATTTTCTTTTGCCATATTCTATCAATAACGTATTTTGGTAGCCCGACCTTTCTGTATTCTATGAATCAGATATTATATGCTACTAATTATACTTTACTACCTTCTGGCTGCTTGTCAACATCTACTACCGGTTTTTCTACAGCAGGCGCAGCCGGAGACACAACCTCCTTCTTCTTCATCTTAATAGCAACCTTTGTCCCTTCTATCACCTTTTCTTTTATTAAAAGGTTCTTAACGCTGTCTGAAGGCTGGGCCCCTTTGGAAATCCAGTATTTGATTCTTTCTGCGTTCAAAACCACTTTTTTGGTCAAGGGACTTTTAGAACCTAAAATCTCTGTGCATTTTCCAGCACTGGCAGACCTTCTCTTATCTACAACCACAATCCTAAATGTGGGCTGATTCTTCTTTCCTATTCTTGTAAATCGTATTACTAACATGCTTATACTTTTAATATATTTTCTTAATTAAATCAATAGCTTACCACCCTTTTGCAACCAATGCTTTCTCTGCGGCTTTTTCTTCTGCTTCCTGCTTTGATGAGCCTTGGCCGTCAGCTATCATATCTTCGTTCAGGAAAACCCCTATAATGAACAGCTTGTCATGGTCAGGACCCCAGTCTTTGACCACTTTGTAGGTCGGAGTTATTCCCGTTCTTTCTTGCGCTTCTTCCTGAAATCTGGACTTGGCGTCCTGGTATAGATGGTTTTCAATAATGTTCGGGAGCTTGACCAACAAACACCTCTTAATTAATTCCTCCACCTTCTTATACCCTGAATCCAGATAATAGGCGCCCATCAAGGATTCGAATGTATTGGCTAAGATATACTGCCTTGCCTTACCAGTCTCTTTTTCCTCTCCTTTTGACAAAAGGAGATAATCCTCCAAAGACATTTCCTTGGCCACTTCAGCCAGCATTCTGGCATTAACCAAAGCCGCTCTCCAGTTGGTCATATCCCCCTCTGCCTTATCGGGATATTTAGAATAAAGGTATTCTGTTGTGGCAAGCTCTAAAACCGCATCTCCCAAAAACTCCAGTCTTTCATTGTGCAACAAAACAAAATCAGGATTCTCATTAAGGTAAGACCTATGGACAAAGGCTTGAGTCAATAAATCCTTGTTTTTGAACTTTATACCTAAACTTTTTTCTAGATTGGAAAAATCTTTCATTGCTCCCAGCCATTGTTGAATTATTTATCTAAACCCATCTCCTTAAACACGGTCCCTAAAACTCCGTTTATGAACTTGCCGGAGCTTTCTCCCCCAAAGGTTTTAGCAAGCTCAATAGCTTCGTTAATTGCCACTTTAGGAGGCACTTCGTCCTTGTTGCTGTATAAAAGCTCGAGCAGGCCTATCCTTAAAACATTTCTATCAACAATGGGAATTTGGGAAATAGGCCACTCTGGGGCCGCCTTCTCTATAATCACATCCAGCTTTTTTAAGTGGCTGGCTACACCCGAGGCAATATCATGAACAAACTTTACATCCTCTAACCCGGGCCCGAAGTCAGCGACATTTCTATCAAGGATTTTATCTAAGTCGCCCTCTTTCATGCCGTAAAAATCCCATTCATACAAGCTCTGCATTGCGATTGACCTTGATAAATGTCTTGAGGCCATATTATTTCTTTGATAAGTCCTGCGCAGATAAAGGCTTTTCCTTCTCTGTCTTTTGAATGTCTCTTTCTCTAAGCTTTCTCTCTTTCTTGGTCAGCTTTCCTAAAACATCAATTTCCTCCTTGCCTTTATAGTATCCGCAATTCTTGCAAACAATATGCGGTTTAATAGGCTTGTTGCATTTCTTGCACAACGTTAATCGGGGAGAAGCAATAAACAAATGCATTCTCCTCATATCTCTGGTAGAGCTGGTTTTGTGTCGTTTTGGTACTGCCATAATTTGGTATAAGCATAACAGACAAGCGGATTTTTTGCAATAAGGCTAGAACGGGGATATTTCCTTCCAAAGAGGGAAATCTCCACTTCCCCCTTCTGGAAATCCTGCCTCACCCAAGTCATTAAACACGCTCAAGGCATCATCTGATACTTGGCAGCATTGGTCTAAAGAGTCGCAGATAGTTAAGCTTACGCTATACGTGCCGGTATCAGTGTATGTATGGGTGATGCTTCCCCTTGTAGAGTATATTTGGCCGTCGAAATTCCATGTGTATTCATTTGAGGCCAAGTCCTTGCAAAAGTAAACCTGCTGGGAAGATGTATAGCACAACGAGCCGTCCGCGAAAACAACTGGCTCATTAACAAGAATAGGCATCAGGCTCGGATGAAAGCTCGGGCTTGGATAAGCATGAACCGGAGTTTTGTAAGTAATCTCCTGCCAGTCAGAGCTTCTATTGTTCTGATCCCAAACTCTGGCTCTCATATGATAGGTCGTGTTAAAAGCCAGAAATCCTGCTCCCGGAGTAGTGGGCACAGAGTTTACCAACAAAGTCTGAGAATTGATTGTACCTGAAGGGTTGTTCAGGCTTCCCACAAAAGTATTGACTTCGGGGGAGGAAAAGTCTGAATTATCATCTGCCTGAAAAACATACTGGCTTTGCCTTATTCCTTCTGGGCTGAAATACTCCCATTCTAAAACTACAGACATTGACCCAGGCCGGTCTTCTATACACCCATCAATGGCATTGATGCCTCCACCAAGGCCCAGCCCAAGGTCATCAACGACCGGACTGCCTACGCAATTTACAGAAGTGTTGCACTGATTTATACCAGCGCCCAAAACAGAGACGCAGGTTTGGCCTGAACATTCATTGTGGCTGCCACTTATACAATCAAAAGGTGTCTGGCATTGGTCTGCTCCGTCTCCTAAGGCAACTTCGCACTGCTGTGAAGCATTGCAGATAAGATGAGTGGTATCGTTATCATTATCTCCTACACAGTCATTATCTTCGGCGCACGCATCAGGCGCATCTCCTGGAACAGCCACGCACTGATTATTGTCGCAGTCCAAATACGTTCTCTGGCAATCAGCATCAATCGCACACTTATCATCATCTTCGCCAGCTACTGTTTTACATTTCAAATCCGTGGTGCAGGCAGAATGATAACAATCTGTATCAACGCTGCAGCTGTCAGGAAGAAAACCCTCCTGCTGCACGCA
>JAHIEB010000057.1 GCA_018894075.1 Patescibacteria group bacterium
AATGAGGGAAAAACAACGCAGGTTTAATTGAATTTAAGCCGGGTTTGAGCTACTATTAAAAAATCATGATTATCCCCAAAGAGGTAAGAGATATTATAGGGAAGATAAAGGAGGCAGGGTTTGAGGCATACATTGTCGGAGGATGCGTCCGAGACTTTTTACTTAAAAAGACCCCAAAAGACTGGGATGTGACTACAAGTGCTAAACCCGAAGAAATCCAGAAAATCTTTCCTGACAGCTTTTACGAGAACAAATTTTTAACTGTCACAGCTAGAACCAAAAGCAAAAAAGAGGAGCTTAAAGAAATAGAGATCACTACTTTCAGGGTAGAAACTGCCTATTCTGATAAAAGGCATCCTGACCAGGTTTCTTTCGCCAATACATTGCCAGAAGACCTAGCCAGGAGGGACTTTACCATCAATGCCATGGCTTTGGATTTGGACAAAAAGACCAAGGTTGTTGACCTGTACGAAGGACAGACGGATCTAAAGAATAAAATAATTAGAACAGTCGGCCATCCAAAAGACCGCTTTTCAGAAGATGCTTTAAGGATGATAAGAGCAGTAAGATTTGCCGCTGTCTTGGGTTTTAAAATAGAGGACAGCACATTATCAGCCATTAAAAGCAACGCAGAGTTGTTAAAGGCAATATCTGAAGAGAGAATAAGGGACGAGTTTTTAAAGATAATAATGTCAGACCAGCCGGAAAAGGGAATCGAACTCTTAAAGGAGTCGGGGCTCCTTTTGATGTTCCTACCGGAGCTTTTAGAAAACTGCGGAGTTTCTCAAAACAAGCACCATATATATAACTGCTGGGATCATGCGTTGCTTTCCTTAAAGTTTGCAGCTAAAAAAAACTTTAACCAGAATGTCAGGCTGGCTGCCCTATTGCACGACATTGCCAAGCCAAGAGCCAAGAAAGGAGAGGGCGAAGAGGCTACCTTCTACAACCATGAAGTGATTGGGGGCAGAATGACTCAAGGTATTTTAGAGCGACTGAAGTTTTCCAAGAAGGATATTGAAAAAGTGGTAAAGCTTGTAAGATACCACCTCTTTTACTATAATGCCGGGGAGGTTACTGATTCTTCTGTAAGGAGATTGGTGAGAAATGCAGGGCCTGAAAATATGGAGGAGCTTTTACAAGTAAGAATGGCTGACAGGATAGGATCAGGGGTGCCGAAAGCAGAGCCGTACAAGCTAAGGCATTTAAAGTATGTTGTTGATAAGGTGGCTCAAGATCCCATTTCAGCCAAAATGCTAAAGGTTTCAGGGAATGACTTGATGTATCTTCTAAAGATTCAGCCAGGCCCCAAAATCGGGGAGATTCTGGACATTCTCCTAGGCATTGTTTTACAGGATCCTGGAAAGAATACGAGGGGGGTTTTAGAAAAAGAAGCAGAAAGATTGGGCAAGATGTCAGACTCTGAATTGAAAAATCTCGCCGGAGCAGCTAAAAGGGAGAGAGAAAAGACAGAGGTGAAAAGAGATGAGATGACAAAGCAGAAGTACTGGGTTACTTGATTCCATCGGGGTGGAGTATGCCGGCAGTATACACCCTTCGGGAGGGTGAGGACTGAGTTCAATTCTCAGCACCCCGACAGAATGAATTTTGATTGGTGTTGCTTTTTGAAAACTTAACAAGAAAGGATGATGACAAATGGGAACACATGACTTTAGAGGGCCAGGCATGAATTATTGGAACGCAACAGGTGAGGTCTTGGCAGAAAACGGTGGCAAGAACCCGTGCTGTCCCCTTTGTGGAAAACCTATGGTTCCGCAAGATGACCACGGAAGATTTGTTTGTTTTTCCTGCCCTGGCCAGCGAGCCCCTGTTATCCCTCAAGTCCCAGCTGATGTAGAGCTTACTGACGAGCAGAAAGAACAAATTCCTCCGATGCATCGCTTGCACCACACGCCCACTGCCGAAGAGCGCGAAGCGCTGGATCGGATTCTCCGGGGGATGGAGTCTCTCGCCCCCCCCTCTTGAGGACTGACCTCTATCTGGTTATTATTCTCTCATCATGCGGAGCAGCAAAGCATTGCTGCTCCTTTTTATTGGTTCGAGTCTCGATACAGGAGCCAAATTATTCTTATATTATTTAATTTCTCCACTTGTCCCTATTTTTATATTCTGAGACAAGAACCACCTTTTAATTACGGTGGGTTTTTGATAATATACATCTATAATGGATAAAAAAGAAAACAATTACGCTTTTATTGATAGCCAAAATGTAAACATGGGGGTTGAAGAACTTGGTTGGAAACTAGATTTCAGAAAATTTATCATCTATCTTAGAGAAAAATATTCTGTAAAAACCGCTTATCTTTTTATAGGTTATCTCCCAGAAAATCAGAGGCTTTATGCCAATCTGCAAAAATATGGCTATTTGCTCGTATTTAAGCCCGTTATGAAAGATAACAGCGGAAAACCGAAGGGCAATGTTGATGCTGATTTGGTTTTGCAGACAATGATTGATTTTGATAAATATGATAAAGCTGTGATAGTTTCCAGCGACGGAGATTTCTATTCCTTAGTTGAGCATCTTTATGCAAAAAATAAATTAGAGGCTATCCTAAGTCCCAACAAAGGAAAATGTTCTATACTTTTACAAAAGAAAGCTAAGGAAAAGATATTCTTTATGGACGACTTGAAGAGTAAATTAGAGTATATTAAGAGATAGGGGGTATTGACAGGGGTTGGGTAAGAGACTATACTGAAAATAGAATTACTACGAAAAAGCACTTCTTTGGGTTTTGTCCCTCAGCGGTGCTTTTTCATTTATATGCTCTTTATATCATCAGAGAGATATTATAAGTTGAGATAAAAGCGTCTAATTCAACCCTCATCGCCCCCCAATCAAAGCTGGCAAGTGCGTCCCTGAAGGGGAGCAGACATAATAATCTTTTAATCGGGGTGTAATTCTAAAGTCGCCCTTGCGGCGATTTTCTGATAAAGTAATGATATGAGCAAAAATGTTCTTATATCTTTCATCGCCTTGGCTGTCCTCATCGCCAGCGCAGGAATATATTTGTTTACAGGAAAAACACAAAAGTCTGTTATCTGCACTCAAGAGGCGAAAGTGTGCCCCGACGGCTCCACTGTCAGCCGCGTTGCTCCTGAATGCGAATTTGCAGCTTGCGCCCCAAAAGAAGATACTCTTGTTGATTTTGGCAAATGGGATGATAAATCGCTGAACGATTTTATTGAAAGCTCAAAAGGGGATAAGAATATCGGAGACAGAATTGAACACATATCCCTGGGATTTATCGGGACTCCCTATCAAGGGAACACGCTGATTGGCTCCAAAGATGTGCCTGAAAAACTTGTTATCAGCCTGGGGGGCGTAGATTGTTCTACTATGGCAGACTATGTATTGGCAATGGTTTTTGCCGATAGCGCTGAAGACTTCCCATGGAAACTTAAGGACGTAAGATACGAATCGGGCCAGATTGCTTTTACTAAAAGAAACCATTTCTTCAGCCAGTGGATTAAGAATAATTCTAATTATCTTTCAGATATTTCTGATAGTTTTGCTGGCTCTATTTGTGCGACAAAGGAGCTCAATAGAAAGAAGGAGGGAGGTTATTGGATTGATGGGATTCAACCGTTTAATCAAAATATCTGTTATGTGCCGAGGAATGCATCTTTTGAATCCAAGCTTAAGAGTGGGGACATCATCGGTTTTCATACAAGCTCAATCGGCTTGGACGTCACTCATATGGGGATCATATCAATCAAAGACAATGAAACTTATCTGATACATGCTTCCTCTAAATACAATAAGGTTATTGAGGAAAAACTAAGCGAATATCTTAAAAGGAATCCTTGGTCAGACGGGCTGATAATAGCAAGGAGTTTGATATAGCGAAAGGATCCTCTTTTTTATTTCCTCCTAGCATTGTATAATCAAAGAAAAATATATGAAAAAAGGCTTAATCTTTTTAATCTTCTTAACTATTCTAGCAATCCCCTTTTTTGCTTATGGCCAGGAGGGATTGGTCCAATGCGGGAACTCCGGACAAAACCCATGTACTTTAGATGACCTGACCGGCATTGTGCCTAAAATCTTACTCTTTATATGGGAGAAGCTGACTGTCGGTTTAGCCATTTTATTCGCAACAATCGGAGCCGCCATATTAATAACCTCCGGAGGAAACCCGAACCAAAAGTCCCTTGGGAAAAAGATTCTTTTCTCTGCTATTGCAGGAATGATACTGGTTTACGCCTCTTGGCTCATTGTTGACTTCGTATTGACAGCAATCGGATCAAATTATAGATTATAGTGGTGCGCCCCCATAACTCAATGGTAGAGTAGCTGCCTCTTAAGCAGTTAGTTGTAGGTTCGAGTCCTGCTGGGGGCACAAACACATGCTAAGTCAGGTGACTGGGTGGTATGGCCAAAAATACAAACAAAAAATCACTGCGAGAATTCGGTGATTTTTTAGTTTGTTTGGTTATTTATGACAATTCTACGCCGAGTTTTTCCCTTATAACTTTTTTCATTCTATTAATATCATTACGCATCATTGTGAATTCATCTTCTATGTCCGTCATTCTTTTCAGAAAATTATCAAGAGTGGTGGTAAGTTTATCAAATTTTTCGGTAAATTTTAAATCCAGGGATTTAATTTTTTCATCAACTGCGTCCAAAATAACCGCAGTTTGGTCGGATAAAAGTTCTTGAATGTCTTTTTTTGTAAGCGTTTCTTCTGCCATAATTTTATTGTTTATACTCTTATATTACCAACTTTAAAATCCGTGTCAATCTTTTTTAAGAATTATCTTTCGATCTTTAAGCGTCAGTTGACTTTTAAGATATGGAAGCAATTCTCGTTTTTCGTATATCGTTCCTTCGACTAAAAGGTATTTAGCGTAGTTTTTTATATCTATCTCTGAATTGCGAGTTTCCTTTTTATGCCCAAGCACCCCAATTCTGAATTTATTGAATCTGGCGATCTCTTTTTCAATAGCCCCCTTCACTCCAATATCATCGATATCTATTTTATCAATTAATCCTATCAGTTCGGCTATCAAACCCTGCTCGGTGACGGGTGAATTTTTGCAGTCAATGTTCTTACCTCTCGTGCAAAAATAGTAGACATGGCGGTTAACTCCGCCGTCTTTCAGCTTTTTAAACTTCTCATCAGCCGCCAAATTTTACTGCTTGCGATCTCTCTAAAAACCACATGTCCATACGGTAGTTTCCCATTCTCTTGTTCATCCTATCTTCAACGACGAAAATTTTGTCGCCGCATAAGCTTGGAATTTTCACTTTTATCCCAAATGGCAACATATTATTTGCAATTAGGCCATCCCTTGCGTATTTGTTGGACGCTGTGATAAGCTACTCCCATTCATTAAAAAACCAAGCGGCTGAATATGCCTGCCGGCAACAATCTGCCAGAGGCCTCCTGAATTGCCAGCTCTCCTGACTCAACAACTCCTTTTGAAGCCTGTGACTCAATGCAGTTTTGATATCCTATGGCCGAATATCCTGTTGCATATCCGTTTAACAGGAAAAAAGACGGGTTATCTGATAATAACTGAAAGCATAATTCCAAAAGCTTTGGTAAATCTCTTTCAATTTTCCACACCTCTCCTTTGGCCCCTCTTCCAAAAGCAGGAGGGTCTAGCACTATCCCATCATATTTGTTCCCCCTTTTTATCTCCCTTTTAACAAAAGCCAGAGCATCGTCCAGTATCCATCTGACTGGTTTTTCAGCCAGCCCGGAAGCAGAAGCATTTTCTCTTGCCCAGGCAATAGCTGTTTTTGAGCTGTCAACGTGCACAACCTTTGCTCCTGACTTAGCGGCAGCCAAAGTAGCTCCTCCGGTATATCCAAATAGATTAAGAACAGCTTCTGCCTTTCTCTCTTCAATCCATTTCCAGTTGGGAATCTGCTCTGGAAACACTCCTGTATGCTTAAAAGCAGCCAGCTTTATGACAAACTTTAGGCCGGATAACTCAATCTGCCATGGGCTTAAAACAGACGGGGCCCAGTTTGTTTTAAAAACTGCTTTTGCCTTTTTCCAAAGCTCGGGATTTCTTTTGCCCCACAAAGCTTGGGGGTCAGGGCGGGATAGAATAACATCTCCATATCTCTCCAGCTTCTCTCCCTGCCCGGAATCTAAAAGCTCATAATCTCTTTCGGGTTTTGATATTAATATCATATTGAATATATACAATCCTATAGATACTTCCTCAATAGGTAATTTTATTAACCAGCAACTCTAGAAGAATTTTTGCGTTTTCTCCAACCTGACTCTCAGTCTCGGCTTCGATGAATCTCTGCCACTGCTCAAAGACGGTTTCATCGTTAATATTTCTCACGGCATTCTCCAATTTTAAGCGATCCTCAAATGAAACATCTCCTTGAGCCATAATAACTTTAGCAATAAACAATTTGGCAAAATTCAGCATCTTGCCGTTGTATTGGTATATCTGGTTAAGGCTTTTTTGGGTTTGGAGGTCTTTATAGAGACTATAGTATTGTCCTCCGAGTATAACAACAACCGAGATAAGAACGATAATAATAACGCGATTAATAATTGGTGACATCTAAATATATTCTCCGGCTGAATGAGATACTTTATCTCATACAGCACCAAGATTTAATAATTTATTAATATTTTTTTCCAGATATAGTTTGCTTGCTTCTTCTGTCGCGATAGAAGCTATAGGCCAGGCCAGCAGACATCAATAGAATGACAATAATTTTCCAATCGAGATATCTAGCGAGCAAGTTGTTTTTTTTCAGCTCTATATTCTCATGCACTCCAACACCGTTTACAACTTCGAACTCCTCGCTATAGTAGGTCGTGTATCCGCGGGCTTCAACCTTCAGATAATAATCCCCTTCGGGCACCAAGAAAGAATACCTGCCTGTGACATCGGTTATCTGCGGATTAGTTTGTTGGTATTTCCTTGCCTGCCAGATTTCATAGAGCCTTGTTTCAGGATTCAACCAATACAAGGTGACTTTACCCCCCTCAACCCTTATCTGCCCATCTGATTTTTGGTAGTAGATATATCCTTCAGGGTCAACAACAACAATTAAACTCATCTGGGTCGGTTCTAACCTTTGATCCTGATAATCAATTACTGTCACAATCTCATACTCTCCGTCAACAACAGGGATATCCACATCTGCGGTCCATATGCCATCACCATCTGGGTCAGAATAATAGAATTCCAACACAACTAAACGTTCTTCAGTGTTAGTCTGTTCTCCTTTGCCATTTGTTTGGAATAGAGAAGCAGTCATTATTTCAGGAACAATCCCCATAAATACTGTCGGTCTTTTCTTCTTGAAAAGCAAATACCCTTTTATCGCTCTGGCTAATTTATCTGGCTTAATAATAAGCTGGACTGACTGGTTGGAAACCACCTCTATTTTCTGCTGCACATTGCCTTGCTGGTCAATAGCAAGACTGGCATTTTGGTCAATTAAACCGCTGGCCCCTCTGGCAAAAATAATATCAGAAGGTATTCGTATCTTTGCCGCGTCGGTTAATTGTCCCAAAAGAACCCCTTCAGGAAGGATATATTCTGCCCCTCGATCAGCGGCAGACAAACCAGTAACTTCGGTCAGCCCAGGCAGATTTAAATTAACTCCAACTAATTTGCTTACATCTGTCGCCCTTGAAACACCAAGGTCTTTAAGCGCTTGCCCCAATTGTGGCAATTTTTGAATAAGCGAGATTATCTCTTCGGGCATCGGACCTAAAACAAAGCTTTCTACTGGCTCGACTGGCATAATTTCTGTTTGCTTCCTCATGGCAAAAGGCGCCTCTTTTTTTACAACATCTTCTATCGGAGGCAGAATGGGCCCGGTTGCTTGTTTGGGTTTAAACAGATCAAATATCATGCGCGGGACTTCTCCTATTTTCCCTATAACATCAACAATTTTCTCTGGCAGTTTGGTCTCGGTTATTATTCTAACCACCTCGGCTGGCACTTCAGCTATTTGCCGAATAATAGACTTGGCTCCTAAGTAAATCGTGTCTGAATATGTTCCCGAAGATTGGCCATACGAGGTAAAGAACCGGATGTAAACTGTTTTTTCTCCGTCGTATTCTGATAATATCCACTGTTTTGTGCTTTGATATATTTCCTGGATTGAATTTGTAAATTCGGGGTTATTAGATATTGCCATTCTGTCGGTGTCAGAACCCGCCCCTAAAAGAAGGGTCACCTCTCGCCTGTCAGTACTTGATTCATTGTTGTTTATAGAGACAGAAAATCCTCCTGTGGGAACCGATGGGGCTGAATAAGCACCTGAAGGTAAGCTAGCACCACCGCAACTATCTGTTGCTCTTGTGACTGTGTCTATAAAATCAGTTTGAGCGCCATCCCCGTTCCTGGTTTTAACCCTGAACGAATATGACGTACTACAGGTAAGGCCAGACGATGTCCAGAAAAGCGATGTCACCCAGCCGGAGCTACTGGAATTATTGGTATTCTCAATATAGTATTCTGTTCCTTGGGGATTGGAGTTGGCTGCCCATGTGGCTGTAATCTGAACAATAGAATCTGCCGAAACAGAGAGTGATGATGGGACATTAGCTAAAGTGTATTTGTACAATATCGAGGAATATTCAGAAATATTACCCAACTCATCTCTTACTCTAACTTGATAAGCATGTTGAGTATTGGGGGATAGCCCAGTCTCTAAGAGAGTTGCTGACGATACCCAGTCTGTGGTTTCACCGTCAACTCTCTTAAATTGATAAGGAGTCTCACTAAGGCCTGATCCCGAATCAACTGCGGTCTGAGCAGTAACAGTTAATTGAGAAGAGGAGGTAGCTGTAATTAAGGAAACCGCAACGCTTCCAGGGGGAGTAATATCAATGTTAATGTCATAGGCTGAAGCCAGAGTATCTTTATTCCCGAGTGCATCTTCTCCGTACAGACAGATGTATTTAGTGTTGTTGGTTTCATCGGCCTGGTCTATGGAGTTAGCATCAGTCTTTGAATAGTCTCCTGAGGTTGTAGAGCAAACTCCATCATCATCGTATTCCCACTTCTTAACAGAGGCATCACCCCAATTACCTGTAATGGTGTCTGATGCTACTGGTCCTGCTTCCACGTCGTCGGTGAAAGAGAGGACAGGAGGAGTGACGTCAAAATCCCAGTTGACATTGTTTCCTGAGTCAGTGCAGGTCACCGGTGTTATGTGGTTGGTGGATTGCGAGTAAGAAACAATTACATTGGTGGCGCTTGTGCCAACCGGAGCTGAAATATACCATGGCGTGGCGGCGACGCTCGGGGTAAGAGTTATCTTGCTGGCTCCGCCGGTTA
>JAHIEB010000058.1 GCA_018894075.1 Patescibacteria group bacterium
CTCAATGTCAGCCGGATTGGGAATCAGCCACGGAATTTCAAAGTCAACAAATCAAAAAGTGGTCGCTTTAATAGGAGACGGAACTTTTTTCCATTCAGGTATTTCTGCCTTAATTAATATTGTTTACAATAAATCAAATCCTTTGATAGTTCTCCTAGATAATCGAATTACAGCTATGACTGGACATCAGGAGAACCCAGGGAAGATATTGCTTCCAGAGGAGATAGCTTCCTCCTGCGGTGTAAAGCATATTAAGGTTTTAGACCCGGTTAATAAAAAAGAGCTGGAGGATTCCGTAAAAGAGTTCCTGCAAAAAGAAGAGGTTTCTTTAATCGTCTGTAGAAGAATATGCGCATTATTAGCTAAAAGACAAAATGGATAAAAATTTCAATATGTTAATCGTTGGAGTAGGCGGCCAGGGTTTGATAACCTTAGTGTCTATCTTAAACCAAGCAGCTTTTTACGAAGGATACGATGTCAGGTCTTCTGAGTTGCACGGTTTGTCCCAAAGAGGTGGAAGCGTAGAAACCCACATTAGATTCGGGAAAAAGATCTATTCTCCCCTAGTGACAAAGCCCGACTTAATTTTAGGATTAGAGATATTAGAAAGTTTGAGGGCTAAAAACAAAGCTGTTAAAACTACAAAGTTTTTAGTAAATGACTACATTCTCCCCTTTAACAATGATGCAGTTCCTTCTTTGGATGGATTTGAAATAGTGCCTGCCTCTGCTGTCTGCAAGAAAGAGTTTGGCAACGAGGTGGTGGCCGGGATTTATCTTTTAGGATATGCTATTTCCCATGGATTAATTCCCTTAAAAAAAGAATCTGTTTTAAGGGCTATTGAGGCCGTTGTTCCTTCAAAGCATTTGGAATTAAATATAAAAGCATTCAATCATGGTTAAGAAAGTTGTAATAGCAGCAGCCGGCCAAGGGACCAGAATGAAGCATTTAAGCAAGAATAAGAGCAAGCATTTGATCTCTGTCAATAAAAAACCCTTTTTAACCTATGTCCTGGATAATCTTTTAAAAGCAGGTTATGACCAGTTTTTTTTGGTTGTAGGGTACCACAACGAATTAATGGAGAAGTTTGTCAAAGACTATGGCTACACGGCAAAGATTATTAATCAGTTTGAGGTTTTAGGCCCCAAAGAAAAGATGTACGGCACCGCCTGCCCCTTAATGTGCGTGCGCGATTTGATAAAAGAGGACTTTCTGTATATCTGCGGAGACAATCTTTATTCTGTGCCTGATTTGAAGTCAATGAACATCGAAGATGACTTTAATTATATTGCAGGATTGGAACACAAACATCCTGAAAAATACGGGGTCATTATTTCAAAAGGTGATAATGTTTGCGGAATAGTTGAAAAGCCAAAAAAGCATGTCGGAAATCTGATCAATGCCGGAATGTATAAGTTTACTCCGGAAGTATTCTCAAAGCTTCCTGAAATCAAGAAGTCTGAAAGAGGAGAGTATGAGGTCACAGATGTGGTTTCTCTTCTGGCGGAAGAAAACAAAGTAAAGGTTGTAAGAATCAAGGACTATTGGAAAGACTTTGGCAATCCGGGAGATGTTCTAAAGCTCTCAAAGTTTTTCAAACAGAATGCAGCTCGTAAAGATTAAAAAGATAAAAGAAGCTGTTTCTCTTGCTGTTTTGGCCCTAAAGGAGGGCAAGGTTTTAATCCTGCCCACAGATACCGTTTACGGCTTCGTTGCTTTGGATAAAAAGGCTGTTAAGAGAATTTATGATATTAAAAAGAGAGATAATGCGAAACCTTTGCCTTTTTTTGTTTCAGATACAAAGATGGCTCAAAAATATGCGCATATTAACAAAAACGAACTCCAATTTTTAAAGCAGAACTGGCCAGGAGCAATAACAGCGGTTTTTAAAGCGAAGAAAGGCGGGACAATAGCTCTAAGGCAGCCGGATTCAAAATTACTGCTGGCAATATTAAGAGAAGTTAAACAGCCCTTGGCTCAAACGTCAGCTAATATATCCGGAGAACCTGCCACAGGAAAGATAAAGCAGGTTTTAGAAACATTTGATTCTGCTGGCCTTCAGCCAGATATATTGTTCTCTCAAGGGGATTTGCCCGAAAGAAGGCCCTCAAAAGTGATAGACTTTTCTAAAGGAAAGAGGGACGTATTGAGGGGTTGACTTTTTTCCTGTTTTCCCAAAAAATGCTATCATTATTCCAATAATATGAAACTTAAAAAAGCAGATCCACAGGTTTCAAGGTTAATTGATTTAGAAACAGAGAGGCAGAAGACCTCTTTGGAAATGATTCCTTCTGAAAATCATACTACCCCCGCTGTTAGAGAAGCCTTAGGGTCTATTCTTACAGATAAGTATGCCGAGGGCTATCCGGGCAAGAGGTATTATGCTGGCTTGGAGTATTATGACATTTTAGAAAATCTTTGCATTGAAAGGGCAAAGAAGCTATTCAGAGTTCCTCATGCCAATGTCCAGCCATATTCCGGTTCTCCTGCAAACCAGGCAGTATATATGGCTGTCTGCAACCCAGGAGATACTATTATGGGCATGTCTCTGCCTCACGGAGGCCACTTGACGCACGGCTGGAAGGTGAACTTCTCTGCCAAGTTTTTCAATTCGGTCCAGTATGGATTAGATGAAAAGACCCATTTGTTTAATTATGAGGAGATTTTAAAACTGGCCAAAGAGGCAAAGCCAAAGCTTATCTGGGTGGGAGCCACTGCTTATCCCAGGATTTTTAACTGGAAAAAGTTCAAAGAGATAGCGGATGCGGTCGGAGCTTATCTTGCAGCTGACATTGCCCATATTGCAGGATTGATTGTGGCAGGAGTCCATCCCAGCCCTGTGCCCTTTGCCCATATTATTACTACAACCACACATAAGACTTTAAGGGGACCCAGAGGAGGAATGATAATGGTGACTGAAGAGGGATTGAAAAAGGATTTAGATCTGGCAGATAAAATTGATAAAGCAGTTTTTCCTGGTTTACAGGGAGGACCTCACGAAAACAGAATTGCCTCTCTGGCGGTATGTTTAAAAGAAGCAGCTGCTCCTGCTTTTAAAAGATATGGAAAGCAGGTTGTTA
>JAHIEB010000001.1 GCA_018894075.1 Patescibacteria group bacterium
GCATCTCCCATCCCCTCAAGCTCTCGCAGGGCCTTTTCTGTTTTTCGAGATAATCCGCTAATAGTTTTAATTCCTCCCTTGCTCAAAGCATCGGCAACTCTTCCCGACAAATCCAACTCTTCTATCTTGCTCTTTTCTTCTTCCTTTGCAGGTGCGAGGGCATTTAAAAACAAGGAGAAGTGATCCACTAAAATATGGCAGGCGTCCAAGAATGCTTCTTCTGGGGTTAGAGTCCCGTCTGTTTCAATAGACAGGTTCACTCTGTCAAAATTTGTTCTGTCCCCCACCCTCATATTCTCAATCTCAAAACTTACGCTTTTAATGGGAGTGAAGATAGCGTCTAAAGCCATTGTCCCGATATCTGACTTCTTCTTTTTCCTAATATCTTTGGGCTCATATCCCATTCCCCTTTCAATAACTATATCTATCTCAATATCTGCTTTTGAGGAAGTCAAAGTACAAATATGCTGGCTTGGGTTAGCCAGTTTAACCTGGGTCGGAAGCTTAAAATCAGACCCGCATACAGTTTTCTCTCCTTTTACCTTAAGAGAAGCTGTTTGGCTTTCTCCCTCAAAAATCTTAAACCTTAAACCTTTTAGATTTTGGATAATTATTATGACATCCTCTAATACTCCATCTATGGTAGAAAACTCATGCGAAACTCCTTTTATCTTAACCTCTGTCACTGCACATCCTGGAAGGGATGACAAAAGCACCCTTCTTAAAGCATTAGCAATAGTGACTCCAAACCCCGGATAAAGAGCCTCTATTTGAAAAACAGCTTTGTTTTTGTCTTCTTTTAATATTTTGGGAGCAAGAGGAAGAGATATCATAAATATTTTAAATTAATAATTACCTTGAATAGAACTCAAAGATAATGGATATTTCAGCTACTGGCTGGACATCTGCTAATTTCGGCGCTTCTTTTAACTTGCCTGTTAGGGTTACCTTGTTTAATTCAAGCCAAGAAGGCGGCTCCTTCTTTTTTAACGTCTCTGCCAGCTCAGCAAACACTTTTTTACCCTTCTTGGTCTCTTTAATATTTATAGTATCTCCTTTCTTAACAGGATAAGAAGGAATATCAATGGCCTTTCCCGAAACCAGAAAGTGCCCGTGGTTTACCAGCTGTCTTGCATGTATCCTGGACTTTGCGAATCCGAGATTAAAAACAGTACTATCTAGCCTTGATTCAAGGACGCCTATCAGCTCTGAAGCAATGTCCTGAATTTTAGCTCTCCTTTTTAAAATAGCGGAAACATATTTAGCAAACTGGCTTTCAGACAGGCCGTAAAAGTTTTTGAGCTTTTGTTTTTCAGTTAAAGCCTTCTTGTATTCAGATATGGCTCTTGATCTCTTTTTCCTTTCGGGACCAGGAGGATGTGCTCGTTTTATCATAGCGCATTTCGGAGAATAACATCTCTCCCCCTTTAGGAATAATTTCTGGCCAGTCCTTCTACAAATTCTGCATTGATCGTGCATCATATTATACTCTTCTTACTTTAGGAGGCCTGCATCCGTTGTGCGGAATGGGGGTGACATCCTTAATGGATAATATATTCAAACCGTGAGCCATTAAAGACCTTACAGCTGAATCTCTACCTGGGCCTATGCCTTTGACATAGGCATGGACCTTTTCTAAGCCAAGCTTTGAGGCAATCAGAGCGACCGCCTCTCCCACCTTGGAAGCGGCAAAAGAAGTCCCCTTTTTCGTTCCCCTAAACCCCACAGACCCGGCTGACTTCTGGGCGATTACCTTTCCTGACATATCTGCCAGACTAATAATGGTATTGTTATAGGAGGAGGAAATAAAGGCCTTGCCCTCTGATAGACGGCCGGCCTTAACTTGGGGCTCTTTTAAAGCCTTTTTTTCAATCTTATCAGTCTCTTTAATCAGCTCTTCATCTGATTGTTGTACTACGTGTTTCTTTCCCATAAGTATTATGTTGGCGATGTAGCCGCTTTTCTGCCGGATCCCACGGTTTTGCGTACATTCCCGCGAACCGTCCTTGTATTAGTTTTTGTCCTTTGCCCTCTTACTGGAAGGCCTTTTATGTGCCTCAATCCTCTCCAGCATCCAATATCTTTTAACCTCTTAATATTGACCATCTTCTGCCTTCTCAAATCCCCTTCAATTTTATAGTTCTTTTCAAGACATTCCCTTAACTGATTTATCTCCGGAGCGGTCAAATCCTGAGCTTTTTTTGTAGAATCAATACCCGCTTCTTTTAAAATCTTTTTACTTAAAAAATTCCCTATCCCGTAGATATAGGTGAGGGAAATGTCTACTCTTT
Source organism: Patescibacteria group bacterium (assembly GCA_018894075.1). GTDB lineage: Bacteria > Patescibacteriota > Minisyncoccia > Minisyncoccales > Staskawiczbacteraceae > JAHJTG01. The sequence goes on from JAHIEB010000001.1 coordinate 2,292, forward strand.
TGTTGTCTGGGATATTTACCCCTGCGATTCTTGGCATATTATCCTTGTCTTTGCTTATGTTTGGGATTTTGGCAGATAATGTATACTTTCTTTCTGCGCTTTACTACCTTGCATTTCTCGCACATTTTTTTTACTGATGATCTTACTTTCATAAAAGCTTGTACAATTTTACTTTAGCCTATAAACTATCCGCCCCTTGGATTCGTCATAAGGGGACATTTCCATAGTCACCCTATCTCCGGGCAATATGGTAATCCTATGAAGCCTCATCTTCCCTGACAAAAAAGCGAGGATATCTTTTCCGTCTTCTAATTTTACCTTAAAAGTTGTGTTTGGCAAGGCCTCTAAAACCTGGCCATCCCGTCTGATGGTTTTTTGATCCTTCATTTGTACTTACAGATAATAACAAATAATGAGATTTTGGTCAATACCCTTAATTAAATTTGAGCTCAAGATGAATCTTTTTCTGGTTATTGGGCGATTTTTTAACCCAGAACGGCCAGAACTTTATCTCCAAGTCAGATACTTGTTCAGAGAAAGCAGAGTATATTTTTTCTTCCGTTTCAGCATAATTTCTCTTTCTTAATTGCAAAGAGAGTTCATTCTGATTTATTGCAGGATAGGTTTTGCCCGAGATATCAAGTTCAAAGGTAATCTCTCCTGAACTAGAATCTAGTGATTTAAGATTGTAACCTAAAGCTAGAGAACCGTCCACCAGGGCTCTGTCTGGCTGGTCGTGAGAGAAAATATATTCTCTGGCAAATCTCTCTAAATCAGACCTTTTGAAAACCAAGGCTTTGGCTTTAACTTTGACCGTATAATCAAAATTAGGGATTTCAGACCCTGCTTTAGCCGAAGAGAAAGCCTCCAAAATCGTATTATCTAAAGCTCCTTCGACTAAAACGAATCCCTGGCCAACTAATTTTGATTTCAAGCTGTCGCTTAAGTCTCTAATCGCCTGCTTGGTCAGGAACTCTTCGGCCTCGTCTATATCGGTTTGCGTTGCGACCTTTACTGAAGACTCGAACCCTCCTGTCATTTTTGAGGTTGACTTTGCGTAAATACTGTAATAAAGATCGGTACCGGCCAATTTTGGTACAGAAAAATTTGAGGCATCAATATTATACTCCTCCCCTGATTCAGCCGCCAAAACATTAACAGTCACAGAACCCGGCTTTGAAGAACCAGTGGCTGCAGGAATGACTGCTTTAGTCTTGATTGTGAAATATTTTCCCGAATCAGATAGAAAATGAGTGCCTGACTTAAGGGTAATGGGCTGATAGGGCTGGTATTTATTATAAATGGTAATCTTTCCCTGCGCCAATCCCTCGTTTGAGCCAGATCCTGTGGATAAAAACTGCTGGCTTAACTCCTTTTCTTCCTCAATGAAAAAAGAAGGAATTTCTCCGTCCAAGGAGAGGGTCATAGTTTCCTGAAAAGACAAGGTCTGGGTTGCGGGCCACACTGTGACAGACAAAGAGCCTAAGGAGAAATATAAGACGCAAACAACAACAACCGGAATTAGACAGATATAAAACAAGCCCGAAATCTTGCAATTTTCTTTTTTCTTTCCTTTAACGGCTGACGATTTTTTACAATGAATTAGATGAGGGGGAATAATGTCAAATATTTTCTTTTTGGCCATTGTTTTTATTATTTTAATATTGCTTTTATTCTTCTCACTCCCGCAGAAGAACTTTCCTCCTTTTGAATTTTAAACTTTCCCAGCAAGCCGGTCCTTTTAGCATGCGGACCGCCGCATATTTCCTTGCTTATTCCTGGAATGATATATACTTTGACCATTTCTCCATATTCAAAAACTCCGACTGCATCATTTTTTTTGGCTTCTTCGAAAGACATTTCTTGCATTTCAACCGGCAAATCAGCTGATATGGCATCGTTGACAAAGTCCTCAACCGCTTTAATCTGCTCTGCGGTCATCTTTTCATTGTGGCTAAAATCAAACCTTAGCCTTTCTGAAGTAATATTACTCCCCTTTTGGCAAACACTATCCCCAAGCACCTTTCTTAGGCCAGCGAGCATTAAATGAGCTGCTGTGTGAAGCTTTGTTGTCTCAAGGCTGGAATCAGCCAGCCCACCCTTAAACATGCCGGCTGAAGCAGTTCTGGATAAATCCTGATGCAGAGACAGTTCCTTGTTAAATCCCTCAATGTCCACTTTCAAGCTAAGCTCCTTGGCCAGCTCTTCTGTCATCTCAATCGGAAAGCCATATGTTGAATAAAGATTAAAAGCATCTTTCCCCGAGATATCAGAAACTGCTATTTTCTCAAACTCTTTTAGCCCCTTTTCCAGAGTAAGATTAAACTTCTCTTCTTCTTTTGATAATTCGCTCTGAATAAAATCCAGCTTCTTGCTTACTTCAGGATAAACGTTTTCGTAATCAGAAGCAACGTTTGCGGCTATTAAGCGGGCCCAGTCCTGCTTTTTGATTCCCAGTAGTCTGCCGAATCTTATTGCTCTTCTTATCAATCTCCTGACAACATAACCCTGACCAAGATTACTTGGAGTCACCCCCTCTGCAACAATAAAGGTGGCTGCTTTTAAGTGGTCTGCGATTACTTCAAAGGCCTTGCGGAAGTCATTGTATTTCTGCAAGGAAAGATTTTCTATTGTTTTTAATATATTAACAAATAGGTCTGTTTCAAAAATATTATCTAAACCCTCTGACACCATGGTAAGTCGTTCTAGTCCTCCTCCAAAATCAACATTCCGCTGGTCTAACTTCTCAAACCCGCTAGAAGTTCTTTTGTATTCAATAAATACGCTGTTGCCAATCTCAATATATCTTCCGCAGTCGCAGTTAATGTGGCACGACTGGGAGCTAAAGGGAGAATTCTCATGCTTCTTTAAATCAGCCCCTAAGTCATAAAATATCTCTGAATCAGGACCCCCTATCTCGCCAACTGGCATTTTTTCAGGAGAACCTGACCTTGACCACCAGTTCTTTTCAGCCGGGTAATAGAATATATGGTCTGCCTTTATCCCTTTTCCTTTAAATATCCCTTCCCAAATGGAAGCCGACTCTTTGTCTCTTAAAACTCCTATCTTTTCTTCTCCCTCAAACACAGTCACATAAATACGGGACGGGTCGAATTTCAGCTCATCAAAAACAAAAGAAGATATCCAGGCAAGCTGTTCTTTTTTAAAATAGTCTCCCAAAGACCAGTTGCCTAGCATTTCAAAGAAAGTAGTGTGCCTGCTGTCCCCAACCTCTTCAATATCCTCGGACCGGAATGATTTCTGGGAGTCAGTTAATCTCTTTCCCAAAAGATGCTTTTCTCCAAGCAAAAAAGGAACCAGGGGCTGCATGCCAGAACTGGTAAACAAGGTTGAAGAATCATTTTGGGGAATTAAAGACGAACCAAGAATAACAGCATGGCCCTGCGATTTAAAATACTCCAAATACTTCTTTCTTATCTCAAAAGATTGCATTAATGTAATTCTACGCTAAAAAAAGAGGGCTTGCAACTAGATGTTACAAGCCCCTATAGCGACCCCGTCACAGGTCGCCGCCACCGCCGAAAGAGCAAATTAATGAACAGTTGTCAGGCAGGGACTGCTATAGGACCTGGCAGTCTCGGCCTCGAGCAGGTAGCTCATAACCCGCGAAGCAACACTGACAACTGTTCAGAAAACTACCTAAGAATAAGCAATTTTCTGAACACTTGTTCAACTGCATGATAGCAGGTAGTAGTATTGTTGTCAATATGAAGACTTAATGATTTTTGAAAGCTCATCGGGCTTCAAAGAAGCCCCTCCGACTAAAAGCCCGTTTGCCCCTGCTTCTTTAATATAGGCCCCTGAATTAGATGAATTAACGCTCCCGCCGTATAATATAGGGATTTTATCAGCAATTGCTCTTGAAAAAAGATTGCTTAATATTTGTCTTATTAAAATAATGGACGACATTGTTTCATCCACAGAACAATTCTTCCCTGTTCCAATCGCCCAAACAGGCTCATACGCAATTATGACCTTGGACATTTCGTCCCTAGAAACTCCTTCTAAACCTTTTTCGAGCTGGATTTTTAAAACCTCTTTTTTATCTATCTCCCCTACGCACAAAACGACTTTCAGCCCAGAAGCCAAGGCCCGCCTAACTTTTTTATTAATCATCTCGTCGGTTTCAGAAAAAAGCTTTCTTCTCTCAGAGTGTCCCAAAATTACATATTTTACTTTAAGGTCTTTTAACGTTAAAGGAGAAATTTCTCCTGTAAAAGCTCCTTTTTCTTCAGAAGAGCAATTTTGGGCTCCCAGCTCCCCCCTCAACAAGCCGAGATAAACAAAGGGAGGGCAGATTACAGCTCCCTTAACAATCATCTTTTTTGCTTCGGCCAGAGAAGTGGGATTCATTTTCCAGTTAGCAATAATTAATGGCTTCATTTTTTTATTCTATCATAAAGACGTTAATACTTCAGCTTTCTTTCTAATAACAATCGTATGCTCAAAGTGAGCGGCCAAGGATAAATCCTTTGTCTGAAGGCCGTATTTATCTGATGCTTTTTTAATTCTCCAGTCCCCCAATGTGGCCATAGGCTCAATACATATGACCATATTCTCTTTTAAGACCAGTCTTGCCTCCTGATCCGCATAATTTGGTATTTGGGGATCCTGGTGGATTTCTTTTCCTATCCCGTGTCCGCATAACTCTCTGACAACCCCCAGCTTCTTTTTAATCAGAAAATCTTCTATTATTTTTCCTAACTCTCTGGTCGTCATTCCCGGCCTTACTGATTTTATAGCAATCTCTAAAGCCTTTCTGGTTGAGTCAATTAAATACTTTGCTTGCCCGGATATCTTCCCTACGCCCACAGTGACGGCCATATCTGTATGATATCCCTTGAATAATATGCCTAAGTCCAAACAGATAATATCGCCTTGTTTTAAAATACGCTCCGAGGGCATAACGTGCACAATTTCCTCGTTCACCGAGGTGCACAAAGCCGACGGAAAGCCCATATACCCCTTAAATGAGGGGACCGCATTATATTCTAAAATCAGGGCCTCTGCAGCCCTGTTTAAATCTTTAGTGCTTTTTCCCGGTTTTACCATTTTAGCCACATCTCTTAAAACTCTGGCTAAAATCCTACCCCCTTGCTTCATTATCTCAATTTCTTTTTCTGTCTTAACCATTAATCTTAGAGAAAATATCCTTGAAAACCTCTGATATGGTTCTCTCTCCGTCAATTTCCTTTATGCTAAGCCCTCTTTTCTCTAATACTGACAGCACGGGCAAAGTTCTTTCCTGAAACTCCTTAATCCTCACCTTGATGGTATCTGGAGTATCCAATCCTCTTTTTACCAGCTTTGACCCGTCAAATGGGCAAAGGGTCAGTCCCTCTGTTTCTTTACCAAATAGTACAGAATGCCTCATCAGCTCGCAGATTCTTCTATGCGAATTTCTGTAAATTGTCTGCTCTGCTGATATTTTAATGTAAAACACCGAGATATTCTCTTTGCCGAAAAGCTCCTCTATTAGAGGAAGGAGCTCTTCTGCTTCAAAGACAGTTCGCGGAGAACCTGAAAAAACAATGTCCTGTCCGTTGTCATACAATCTCTTAATTTTTTCTTTTACAAGATGTGCGACAAATGGAGGACTACACAGCTTCCCATCCAACCAAATTTGTTTTTCGTTTAAAACATCATATTTCTGGCCCGCCACTTCAATATATCTTTCTGAATCAGAAGAGCTAAACTTCTCTTCTAAAATCTTGCTTGTTTCAAAATGATACAAGCTTAACTTGTCTGAAATCAACCCAGCTTGAGTGCCCTTTCCGGCTCCTGGGGGGCCAAAGAGGATTATGACTTGTCTTTTCATTTTATTATTATATCACTAAAATGTGTCGTATTCACGCATTTCCAACTGGGTATCAATCTGCCTCAAGGTGTCTAAAATGACAGAGACAACGATAAGTAAGCTTGTTCCTCCAATTAGGAAATAAAAGCCTTGTACTGAAGTCAGACCTGCAATAATTGAAGGGAGAACAGCTATTAAGCCCAAAAATATGGCTCCAGTGAATAAAACCCTGTTTAGAATCAATTTTAAGAAAGCGGCTGTTGGTTCGCCCGGCCTTACTCCTGGAATAAACCCACCCATTTTCTGTAAATTCTCTGAAATGTTCTTGGGGTCAAAGGTGACCATTGTGTAAAAATAGGTAAAGACGATTACGAGCATAAAGTAGAATACGCCGTGCACCCAGACATTGGCAAAGAAGTTGCCCACAGTTTTGGCTACTACCCCTATAACCCCGGGGTTACTGCCAAAAAAGTTAGCGATCATTCCGGGAAAAAGCAATATGGATAAAGCAAAGATAATGGGGATTACTCCAGCCGGATTCACGTTCATAGGAAGATAGGTTGAAGCTCCTCCATATATTTTGTTTCCCCTCACTCTCTTTGCATAGGAAACAGGAATGTTTCTCCTTGCCTCGGTAATCAAAACGACTCCTGCGATAATAAGCAAAGCCAGACCGAAGAACAGCATAAGCGAAGGAATTTTGGAAGGATCCCAGGTGACGAATGTCTGGAAAATGGACATTGGCAGAGAAGAAACGATACCTGCAAAAATCAAAAGAGAAATGCCGTTGCCCAATCCTTTCTCCGAAATAAGCTCGCCCAGCCACATTAAAAACATGGCTCCGGCTACAATAGTGGCAAGAGAGCTTATCATCATAAATGCAGACATTGGAGCAATCAAGCCCTGGGACTGAAATAAATTTATCATTCCGTATCCTTCAAACAAAGCCAGGGGGATGGTTAACAATCTCCCATATTGGTTGAACTTATGCCTTCCTGCCTCCCCCTCCTCCTTGTAGAGCTTTTCTAGAGCAGGGAAAATCATAGTCAATAACTGTAGAATAATAGTAGCTGTAATATACGGCCCAAGGCCCATCATCACAATTGAAAAATTGCTCAAAGCCCCTCCGGTAAATAGATTTAATAAGCCGAATACTTGGTTGGTGGTAAAAAAATCCCTAAGTCCCGCCACTCCGACTCCGGGAATAGGGATATTGGAGGCGATTCTGAAAACAACGAAGATTCCTAGAATAAACAAGACCTTGTTTCTTAAGTCCTTGCTTTTTAAAAGAAAGATTATTTTCTCAAGCATATTTTTTACTTTATTGTCCCGCCTGCTTTTTCAACTGCTTTTTTGGCTGATTCAGAAAACTGGCAATTCTCAAAATTAAGCTTTTTCACAATCTTTCCAGACAACACTTTTACACCGGGATTCTGTCCCCTGACTATTTTCATTTTAATTAGAATTTCGGGAGAAATCACTGCTCCTTCTTCAAACTTCTTAGCTAAAACATCCAAGCTTATATTAACTATGTTTTTGGGAATGCCAGAATGCCTGTATCCCCTTAATTTGGGATACCTCTTGATAAACTCTCTTATCCTCGGCATTTTTTTTCTTCCAGCCCTTGAGCTCTGGCCCTTTACTCCTTTGCCGGAATAAGTGCCTCTTTTTCCTCCCCTACCCACTCTCTGGATTTTCTTTGCTTTGTGAATTGTTTTTAGTTCGTGAACTTGCATGTTATTAGATCTTTAGCTTAGAAAGAGCGGCAATAGTTGCTCTGGCGTTATTAAGCTTGTTTTTAGAACGGGAAAGAATCTTTGCCGACACATCCTTAATGCCAGCCAACTCACATATGGTTCTGACAGCCCCTCCTGCCACCAAACCCCTTCCTTTACTCTGGGGCTTTAGCATAACCCGGGCAGGACCCATTTTTGCAAATACTTCGTGAGGTATGGTGTTTTCTTTTATGACAACTGTAAATAAATTCTTTTTTGCGCTTCTAGTTGCTTTTTCTACAGCCTGTGCCACATCCCTTCCTTTGTCCACACCCAAGCCCACTCTTCCTTTTTTATCCCCAACTGCAACAACCGCCCTGAATGTCATCCTTTTTCCGCCTCCGGTCACTCTAGTGACTCTGGCTAAATCCAAAAGCTTTGAATCGAATTCATCTTTTGGTTTAAAATCTCTTGTGAATCTTCTTGCCATATATTTTAAAATTTAAGGCCGCCCTCTCTTGCGCCGTCAGCCACAGCTTTTATTCTACCATGGAAAACAAATCCAGCTCTGTCAAAAACAACGCTGTCTATCTTCATCTCTTTTGCTTTTTTAGCAATTAATTTACCGACCTCAAAAGACTTATTGGTTTTCCCCTTTACCTTAACTGAAAAATCAGAGGCAGATGCCAGCACTTTGTTGTCTTTAATAACCTGGGCGTAAATATGGTTTAAGGACCTAAAAACGCAGAGGCGGGGTCTGTTCTCTTTTATCTGGAGCCTTATCTTCTTATGCCTTCTTTGTCTTTTTTGTATCTTTTCTTTCATATTTTTTATTTTGCGGTAACGACTTTTTTGCCCTCCTTTCTCCTTATCTTCTCTCCGACGTATTTAATCCCCTTTCCTTTATACGGTTCTGCCTTTTTGACCTTCCTGATAACAGCCGCTGTCTGGCCAACCAAAGCCTTGTCTATTCCAGAAACGGATATTACATTCTTTTCAACTGCAATTTTAATCCCTTCAGGGCATTTTACCTTAACAGGTTCGTTAAACCCTACATGCAAGACCAAATCCGATCCCTCAATTAAAGCCTTGTATCCTACTCCTTCAATGTCCAGCTTCTTTTCATATCCTTCAGTCACTCCAGAAACCATATTAAAGATGAGTGCGCGGAACAAGCCCCAAAGCGCTTTGTTTGAGGAAGTCAGACGTATCTCGTTTTCCGTTATCTCAACTTTGACAGCCTGGTTAATGACTCTTTTTAAGGTCCCTTTGGGTCCTGCGACAGAAATCTCTTTTCCTAAAATAGAGACCGTGACGACTGGTGGGATAATTATTGGTTTTTTACCTATTCTTGACATATATTTACCAGATTTCACAAATTAATTCTCCTCCCAACTTTTCCTTCCTGGCCTTTTTGTTAGTCATTAAGCCTTTGGAAGTGGACAATATGGATATGCCCTGCCCGCCCTTAACCGGCCTTAATTCTGAATATCGAGAATACATTCTCTGTCCGGGTTTTGAAACTCTTTTTAAGTCAGCTATGGCAGGCAGTCCTTGGTTGTATTTTAGAATTATCTTTAAAACCTTAGCCTCTTTTTTCAGGCTCTTTTTAACAGAAGAAACAAATCCCTCTTGAGCCAATATCTCAGCAATAGATTCTTTAATTTGGGAATGAGGAATCAAAATCTCTGGTTTTTCAACCATCTGGGCGTTCCTTATTTGATTTAACATATCTGTAATTGGGTCTGACATATTTTTACCAGCTTGATTTTTTAATTCCCGGGATATCTCCTCTGTTGGCAAGCTCGCGGAAACAAATCCGGCAAAGTCCGAATTTCCTTATGTGGCCGTGTCTTCTTCCGCACAGAAAACACCTTCTTACAGCCCTTGTGCTGAATTTCGGTTTTCTTTTTGCTTTTTCAATGTGTGCTGTTGTTGCCATATTTATTTAAATGGAAAACCCATTAGCTTGAATAACTTTAATCCCTCCTCCTGATTTTTTGCGTTTGTGGTGACAGTCACCTGTAGTCCGAAAATGGTCTTTTCTTTTTCGATGACTATTTCAGAAAAAGCAACATTCTCTTTGAATCCTATACTTAAATTTCCTTTCTTATCAATTGATTTTGATTTCAACCCCTGGAAATCCCTTAATCGTGGCAAGGTTAAATTAATCAGCTTGTCTAAAAAATCATACATTTTATCTTTTCTTAAGGTGCAAACAGCGGCAACATCGATTCCTTGTCTGAGCTTAAAGCCGGAGATGGATTTCTTTGACTTCACTACTTTTGGCTTCTGTCCGGTTATCGCGGTTAAATCCGCGACAATGTTATTTGTTATTTTTCCTCTCTCTGCGCCTGTTTTGGAGGCTCCCTCCTTTCCGTAGCAGGAGTTAACAGAAACCTTAACAATCTTTGGAATTGCCATTACATTCTTGTATCCCTGCTTTAAAAATGCCTGGATTACTTCTTTTTGATATTTTTGTTTTAATGGAATCATATTACTTGGTTGCATTGTTTGCAGATCCTCTGCTTTTTTTCCTCTTCAAAAGTATATCCGATTCTTGCTTTCTTCCCGCATTTTGGGCACAAAATCATTACATTGGAAGCATCCAGCGGAGCCGTTATCTGCACAATCTGTCCTTTTTCTCCCTGCTTCTTCGGCTTTACGTGCTTCTTCCTCAAATTAATGCCCTCAACCACAATCTTTCTGTCAAGCACGCTTAAAATCTTGCCCTGCTTGGACTTGTCTTTTCCGGCTGTTATTAACACTATGTCGCCCTTTTTTAATTTCATATTTTCTATATTAATTCAGAGGCAAGGGCGGCAATCTCTGCAAACCCCCTTTCTCTTATTTCTCTGGCCATAGGACCTAAAACTCTGGTGCCTTTTGGCTTTTTATCATCATTAATAACAACCGCGGCGTTGTCGTCAAAGCGGATATAAGAACCGTCTTCCCTCCTATATTCTCTTCTCTGCCTTATAATTACGGCTTTGACAACATCGTGCTTTTTTACCAGCTTTCTCGGTTCAGCTTTTTTAACTGCAGCCACTATAATATCACCCAATTGAGCATATCTCCTCTTGGTTCCTCCCAAAACATTTACGCACTGTATCAGCTTGGCTCCGGAATTATCAGCGACTTTTATCATTGTTCTCGGCTGTATCATATTATTTCTTGTTTATTACAATCCAATTTTTATCCTTTGACAAAGGCTTGGTCTCTTCAATCACCACAGTGTCTCCAATCTGATATTCTCCTTTCTCGTCATGGGCTTTGAAGCTGTTGTGAACCTTAAATCTTCTCCTGTATTTAGGATGCTCTTTAATGCGTTCAACCTGAACCACCACGGTCTTTTGCATCTTATTTGAAATAACCTTACCTGTTAATCTTCTTTTTGCCATGTTTCTTTTATAACTGTTAATAGTCTTGCGATATCTCTTTTTATATTCTTTATCTCCTTGACATTCTTTAGTTTGTTGACAGCCAATTTTAATCTAAGGGAGGCCAGATTCTCTTTCTGCGCAATTAAATCAGCGGTTAAATCTTTTTCACTTTTTTTTCTCAAATCTTTAGCCTTCATTGCTTTTTATAAATTTGGTTTTAATGGGCAATTTAATTGCAGCCATTTTAAAGGCCTCTCTGGCTGTTTCCTCCTTCACTCCGTCAAGCTCAAATATCATTCTGCCAGGCCTTACTGCAAACACATAATGGTCTACCGCCCCTTTTCCACCCCCAAGAGGCACCTCATGGCCCTTTGAAGTGACGGGCTTGTCAGGAAAAACCCTTAGCCACAATTTCCCTCCCTTTTTCAAATATCTGATAATTACTCTCCTTGCCGACTCTAATTGTCTGGAGCTTACCCATTTTGTGCTCAAGGATTTCAATCCAAAGCTTCCGAAATTAAGTTCGGTGGCTCTATTTTCAACCCCCTTGGATACCCCTTTGAACCATTTTCTGTGTTTAATTTTCTTCGGCATTAATATCCCCATATGTTTTATTCAAATTTCTCTCCTTTATAAATCCAGACCTTTATCCCAATCGTGCCGTATGTGCAAAAAGCGCTGACGCCGGCATAATCAATGTCTGCTCTTATAGTATTCCTTGGGAGCCGACCCTCCTTCAGCCATTCTCTTCGGGAAATCTCCACTCCATTCAACCGTCCTGAAATTTCAAGCCTCACGCCTTGGGCTTCTTTTGAAGACATTACTTTTTCTATTGTTCTCTTTAAAACCTGCCTGAAGGGTATTCTCTTCTCGATCTGCTGTGCCATTTGTTGGCCAACCAATTCAGCTGACATAAAGGGGTTCTTAATTTCTCTTATCTCAAGCTTTAGCTCCTTTTTCAGGACTGATTTTCTCTTATTTATCTTCTGTATAATCTGGGCTTTTAACTTCTCAATTCCCTCGCCCCCTCTTCCGATAATAAGCCCTGGCCTGGAGGTACTGATAATCACATTCATTTTGTTTGAGGAATGCTCAATCTCAACATTGGCTACAGAGGCCTCTTTCAGTATATCCTTTAAATATTTCTTGATTAGATAATCGTCTTCAAACGCCTTTCCCGGCTTTTTGCCGTAAAAACCGCGGATATTCCAATCCTCCATTCCTCTGATTCTAAATGATTTTGGGTGAACTTTGTGTGCCATATTATTTTTCTTCTAAAACTAGCGCTACGTGCGAAGTCCTTTTCCATATAGGGTGGGCAGAGCCCCTGGCAACCGGCCTTGATCTTTTCAATTTGGGCCCCTCGTCCGCTGTAATTTTAGAAATGTAGAATTTAGCCGGGTCAAGCTTAAAGTCATTCTTTATAGTCGCGATCCCGCTGTTTAAAAGCTTCAATATGGGCAAAGCAGGCTTTCTGACCACAAACTGAAGAATAGAAGCGGCTTCTTCCGCCATCTTGCCCCTTATCAAATCGGCGATCTGTCTTGTCTTCCTCGGAGCTATTCTTAAATAATTTAATTCAACTTTTACTTGCATGATTATTTTTTAGGTGGCGCTTTTACTGCTTCTACCTTTGCGGTTTCAGTGGCTTCAACTTTTTGTTCCATTTCTCTCTGCATCTTCCCTCCGTGTCTCTGGAATCTGGTAGTGGGAGAAAACTCTCCGAGCTTATGGCCCACCATATCCTCTGTGACAAAAACAGGAACGTGCTCTTTTCCATTATGCACCCCGAAAGTGTGGCCTGTCATTTCAGGCGTTATTGTGCAGGCTCTTGACCATGTTTTTATAATTACCTTATCTCCTTTCTTGACAGCAAGAACCTTTTTAAGCACCCTTTTATCTACATATGGACCTTTTTTAAGCGACCTTGACATATTTATTTATTCTTAGTTATTCTGCGCTGAACAATAAATTTATTAGAAGCTTTTTTGGGCTTTCTGGTTCTATACCCTAAAGCCGGCTTGCCCCATGGCGTCTTTGGATGCTTCAATCCAATCGGCTGTCTTCCCTCGCCTCCTCCGTGAGGATGGTCGCAGGGATTCATGGCAGTGCCCCTTACAGCAGGCCTTCTTCCCATTAATCTTGCTCTCCCTGCTTTCCCAAGGTTAACGAATCTATGCTCTGGGTTTGAAACTGTGCCGATTGAAGCATAGCATTCGCTCTTTACTTTCCTAATCTCAGTTGAAGGCATTTTTAATAATGTGAATCCTTCGTCTTGAGCCAATACCTGAGCCGAAGACCCCGCTGACTTGACCAATATCCCGCCTCTTTGGTCTTGGACCTCAATATTATGAACCGCTGTTCCTACTGGCAGATTCTTTAGCTTTATCCTGTTTCCTGGAGTCAAAAGAGTTTTTTCTGCGCACAAAACAGCGTCTCCTACTTTTAAATCCTGCGGTGCTATAATATATGACCTGCTATTATCCTGATGCTCTATCAAAGCGATAAAGGAGGACCTGTTCGGATCATATTCTAAGGAAATGACTTTCCCAGGGTTATTAATTTTTGCCTGTCCGAATTCAACCATTCTGTAAAGCCTTTTTACCCCTCCCCCCCTGTGCCTGACTGTAATCCTTCCGTCAGCCGCTCTTCCTTTTCTTCTATGTAAAGCAAAAGTCAGAGTCTTTTCCGGCTCTATTTTTGTTAAAACAGAATAATCTATCCCAGTCATCCCTCTTCTGCTCGGAGTAGTGGGTTTGTATATCTTCATATTACTTCTATTTTTTGGCCTTCTTTAATCCGGACAATTGCTTTTTTAAACCCTTTTTTAAATCCTTCAGATCTTCCCAATCTTCTTGCTTTCGGATGAATATTGATTATATTAACAGCCAGGACATCAACCGAATAAATTGATTGAACAGCTTTCTTCACCTGATTCTTGTTTACTTTTGCAAAAACGTTAAAGACATATTGATTCTTCTCTGCTAATCCCGATGCTTTTTCAGAAATGCGGGGAGCAGAAACAATATTACAGATAAAAACCGGCCTCTTTTTGGCAACAGGTTTTTCTTCAATCTTTTTCTCAATAACCTTTCTCTCAATCTCCTTTTTCTTTTTAAATATATCTAAAATTGCCATATATTATGCCTTGAAGGTCTCTTTTATGCTTTTTACGGTTTCCTTGGGCATGAGCAAATGTTTTGAATTCATCAGCTCCAGCACATTCAGATTTCTTGCCTCTATTGTTTTTGTTTTCTGGATATTCCTTACAGACAATATCAACTTTTTGTCATATTTTGGCAGAACCATTAAAACCGTACCCTGCAAAGGAAGCTTCTTTAAAATCTTTGCCATCTCATTTGTCTTGGCTTTCTCAAATTTTAACTCGTCTAAAACTACAATATTTCCGGTTCTGGCCTTTTCAGACAAAACCATAAATAATGCTTTCCTCTTCATCTTCTTGGGGATGTCCTTTTTATAATTCTTCTCATTTCTTGGACCAAATGTCACTCCGCCTCCCTTCCAAATAGGAGATCTTGAGGAGCCATGTCTTGCCCTTCCTGTTCCTTTCTGCTTCCATGGTTTCCTGCCTCCTCCTCTTACCTCTGACCTGTCTTTTGAATGGGCTGACCCCTGCCTTTGATTTGAAGACAAAGAAACGAAAACCTGATGAATCAAATCAGAATTAATCTTTACATCAAAAATTTCTTTTGGGAGAATTGTACTCCCTGTCTCTTTGCCCTCTATATTGTATACTGCAATTTTCATGCTCTTATTTCCAATAGCGTTCCTTTTCTTCCGGGAACAGCTCCTTTTACTGCTAAAACATTGCTTTCTTGTTCAATTTTGACTATTTTCAGGTTCTTAACCGAAGTTCTCTCAGACCCCATTCTTCCAGGCATTTTTTTCCCGAGAATTACTCTCTGGGGCCATCTACATCCTATTGAACCTAAAGTCCTGTGCTCGTGTTTAACCCCGTGGGAGGCAAACTTGCCCTTGAAGTTCCACATTTTGACGGCTCCCTGAAAACCCTTTCCTTTTGAAATCCCCGATATTTTAACAGAATCGCCTTCCTTGAAAATCGACAAATCAATTTTATCTCCCACCAATCCCTCAGCAAAGCGGTCTTCTTTAACATACCTGTAAGCTCTATGGGATTTCTTATGCTTTTTAACAGCCTCAAATCCGACTTGAATTGCCTTGTATCCGTCCTTTTCCTCTGTTTTTTGCTGTAAAATATAACAAGGCCCGACAGACAATAAAGTGACTGGGGTTAGTTTTCCATCCTGCCCGAACAGCTGGGACATTCCGATCTTTTTTCCTAAAATGAATTTTGCCATTTTCTTAATCAAACACCGGACGATAAGTCCGGCATTTTTTACAAAGCGTGGACTTAAGACGGAAAAACCGTAATAGTATCCGATGGCTGATGTTACTATATTTTAACAGTGATGTCAACGCCTGACGGCAGATTTATATCCCTTAAAGCCTCTAATATCTCTGAATTTGGGTTTAAGATGTCAATAAGCCTCTTGTGAATCCTCATCTCAAACTGCTCTCTTGCGTCCTTGTGGACAAAGCTTGACCTGTTAACAGTAATCTTTAGAATCTCTGTCGGCAAGGGGACAGGCCCCAAAACCTCGGCTCCATATCTGGCGGCAATGTCTACTATCTGCCTTGAGCTATTATCTATTACCTTATGGTCATAAGCCTTGAGCTTGATTCTAAGTTTGGCTTTTACCTCAGGAGCTTTTTCAGTTTTCTTTTTGGCAGGCATTTATTTTACGATCTTTGTGACAACTCCGGCTCCGACTGTCTTGCCTCCTTCTCTGATAGCAAATCTCTGGTTCTCCTCTAGGGCAACGGGAGCGATAAGCTTAATTTTAAGATTAGCTGTATCTCCGGGCATCACCATTTCCGTTCCTTCAGGTAAACTCACCTCGCCTGTCACATCAGTTGTCCTGATGTAAAGCTGGGGCTTGTATCCTGTAAAGAAAGGCGTATGTCTTCCCCCCTCTTCTTTAGTAAGAACATAGACTTCTCCATCAAATTCAGTGTGAGGGGTGATTGATCCTGGCTTAGCCAACACCTGGCCTCTTTCAATCTCTTCTTTCTTTGTTCCCCTAAGCAATAATCCGACATTGTCTCCAGCCCTTCCCTCGTCTAAAGACTTGTTAAACATTTCAACAGAAACGATTACAGTCTTGGAGGTGTCCTTCAACCCGATAATCTCCACTTCCTCGTTAGGATGAATAACTCCTCTCTCAATCCTTCCAGTTGCTACGGTTCCTCTTCCTTCAATTGAGAAGACGTCTTCTATCGCCATTATAAATGGCTTGTCGAGCTCTCTCAAGGGTTCAGGAATATAATTGTCAATTGCGTCAAGCAACTGGACAATCGGCTTTGCTGCCTCGTCATCAGCAGATTTGGCCTCTAGGGCCTTTAAAGCTGACCCTCTAATAATAGGGATCTCGTCTCCTGGGTATTTGTTCTTTTTAAGAAGCTCTCTTACTTCTGATTCAACCAAATCTAAAATCTCTGGGTCATCAACCTGGTCCACCTTATTCAGGAAAACAACAAGGGTCGGAAGACCTACCTGCCTGGCAAGAAGAATGTGCTCCTTTGTTTGAGGCATTGGTCCGTCCGGAGCTGATACAAGCAAGATTGCGCCATCCATTTGAGCTGCGCCGGTAATCATATTCTTTATATAATCCGCGTGTCCCGGACAGTCAATGTGAGCATAATGGCGTTTTTGAGTCTCATACTCTAAGTGAGAAATTGAGATTGTCACCCCTCTTGCTTTTTCTTCAGGAGCAGAGTCAATCTGGTCAACTCCCTTTTCTGAACATTTAAAACCGCGCAACTTTGATATATGCAATAAAGCTGCACTTAAAGTGGTTTTGCCGTGGTCAACGTGGCCGATTGTGCCGATGTTTAAATGCGGCTTTGTTCTTTCAAATTTTTCTGCCATAATATGTGTTTTTTTTTACTTTTAAAACTAAATGTAATGATACGCTAAAATTAATCCAAGGTCAAGGCCTATTTGCGCTTGCCTTCAATAATTTCCTGCGCTATATTTCCGGGGACCTTATCATACTTTTCAAATTGCATAGTAAAGCTTGCCCTGCCCTCTGTCAAAGACCTTAGCGCTGTGGCATAGCCGAACATCTCGGCTAAGGGAACAAAAGACTCAATGACTTTCATGCCGAACCTTTCTTTTGTTTCTTCTATTTTGCCTCTTCTTGAGTTTAAATCGGAGATTACCTGGCCGAAGAAATCCTCCGGAGTTATAATCTCTGTTTTCATAATGGGCTCAAGAATAACTGGCTTAGCTCTCTTGGCCGCCGACTGAAAGGCCATAGAACCTGCTATTTTAAAGGCAAACTCTGAAGAGTCTACATCATGAAAGCTTCCGTCAAATAATGCCACCTCAACGTCAACAACAGGATATCCTGCCAGAATTCCCTTATCTATGGCTTCTTTGACTCCTTTTTGCACAGGAGAAATAAATTCCTTTGGAATTGCGCCTCCTTTAATCTCGTCAATAAATTCAAAACCAGCTCCCCTTTCCTTGGGACTAACCCTTAGCCAAACATGGCCGTATTGGCCCTTGCCTCCTGATTGCCGGACATATTTTCCTTCCGCCTCCGCTTCCTGCAGAATAGTTTCCTTGTAAGCCACCTGGGGTTTGCCGTAATTAGCTTCAACATTAAACTCCCTCCTTAGTCTGTCCCCAATGATGTCTAAATGCAATTCTCCCATACCGGCAATAATGGTTTCGCCTGTCTCTTGGTCTTCAGATATCCTAAAAGTAGGATCTTCCGTGGCTAGCTTTCTTAGAGAAACTATTAGTTTCTCCTGGTCAGCTTTTGTCTTTGGCTCAACGCGCATTTTAATAACAGGCTCCGGAAATTCGATTTTCTCTAAAACAACCGGGTTGTCGTTATCGCAGAGAGTATTTCCTGTCACTGTATTTTTCAAACCGACAGTGGCTCCTATCTCTCCTGCGTATAATTCATTCAATTCCTGCCTCTCATTTGAGTGCATTCTTATAATCCGGCTTATTCTCTCCTGCTCTCCTGTAATTGAATTCAAAACATAAGAGCCCTTGATAAGGGTGCCGGAATATATTCTAAAGTATGTAAGCGTGCCGACATACGGGTCAGCAGCCACCTTAAAAACCAGAGCTGAAAATGGCTCTTGGTCAGATGATTTTCTGGTAATTGGCTGACCTGTTTTGGGATCTATTCCCTGAATATCAGGGGTTTCAACAGGAGAAGGAAGATACTCAACAACGGCGTCTAAAACTGGCTGTACGCCTTTGTTTTTCAAAGCTGAACCGCACAAGATAGGAATAAGCCTGTATGCCAAGCATGCTTTTCTTAAAACAGCTTTTAGCTCGTCTGGCTTTAGCTCTTCTGCGTTTAAGTGTTTTTCCAGTAAAACGTCGTCTTCAGCAGCAATCTTATCAACCATGCTTGACCTGTATATCTCTGCCATTTCCTTGTATTCAGCCGGGATTTCTTTCTCAACAATGTTTTCTCCCCTGTCTCCCTCAAAGAAAAGAGCTTTCATTGAGAATAAATCAACAACTCCTTGAAATTTGTCCTCCACTCCCATCGGAATCTGGATTGGGACAGCATTCATGGTAAGCTTGTTGTAAATTGACTGGACATCTGCTTCAAAGTTAGCTCCCATTCTGTCCAGCTTGTTAATAAAACAAATTCTGGGGATTTTGTACTTGTCAGCCTGTCTCCAAACTGTTTCAGACTGGGGCTCGACCCCTGCTACGCCATCAAAAACAACAACAGCTCCATCTAGAACCCTTAAAGACCTCTGGACTTCAGCTGTAAAGTCAATATGGCCCGGGGTGTCAATCATATTCAACTGGTATCCCTTCCAATTTAGGGTGATAGCGGCTGAAGTAATAGTAATACCCCTTTCTCTTTCCTGCACCATCCAGTCCATAGTCGCCTCGCCTTCATGAACCTCCCCA
>JAHIEB010000007.1 GCA_018894075.1 Patescibacteria group bacterium
AGAGATTTTAACTGCTACCCGGGAGGATATGAGCGAAGCCCGAAATCATTGGCAAAATTTGGCCAAAATAATGGCTTCCAAGCGGACCGGTAAGAGAGTGCCCATTACCGAGGTTCCCAAAGAGGCTGAAGTTCCCAAAAGAGTCGAGGAAGCGGCCGAGGAAGCCTTTAGCCAAGGAGAGCTAAAAGTCAGAGCTTTGACTTTGATTAAAGAAAGTCCTAAGGGGATTAGTCTGAAACAACTTGGCAGCAGACTTAAAGTGGCCTACATCCGCTTGGCCAAACCAATTAAAGAGCTGAGGGATGAAGGGAATGTGGTTAAAAGAGATTCTCTTTACTTTTTGGCCTCAGTTGAGGTTTAAGGATGACCAAAGACAATAATTTGAGTCAAGAAATAATTGGATTGTATGACCGGATTGTTGATCGGGTAGTGGCCTTAAAGGAAGAAACTCAGCAGACGGTAGAGGACTTTAAGAAAGAGCAAAAAGAGCTTCGAGAGAAGCTTAAGGAGAAGCTGGCTCACGGCGAATCGCTGAGAAAGAAAGATTTTGATCTTTTAATCAAAGATATTATTGAGAAGCGCAAACAGCGGGAAAAAGATGTCGCCAGAATGATTGAGGAGTTTAAGAAGGAGGAAGAAGAGATGGCTAAAGGACTGCGCCAGCTTTTAGGTAAAGGAGAAGAGGTGAGAATCAAAGATTTTAAGAAAATGCTGGCTAAGATTCGGGCCCGGCAAGAAGAAAGAAAGCCTGAGGTAGAAGAATTAACTAAGACAGCCGGTCACATTAAGGAAGAAGTGGCTAATATGCTTGGGGAGTTTAAAAAAGAAAGGGAGGAAATAGCGGCAGAGTGGCAAAAGTTAGGCGCTACCATGCAAAAGAAGCGCTTAAGTAAAAGGAAGTAATTATGGCAAAGATAAAAACAATTACATGTGCTTTTTGTAAAGGTAAAGGGAAAGACCCTTTTGAGATTATGTCCAAAGAGGCCACTTGTCAGGTTTGTGGTGGAAGAGGCAAGGTGGCGGTGGCTAAACCTTATGTTAAATGCGCTCATTGTCAAGGAACCGGGGTCAGCCCGAACAGCAGAAATGTTTGCACTGCCTGCGGAGGCCGAGGGGTCATTTCGGTGACTGATGGAAAAAAGGTTTGCTCTGAATGTCATGGTAGCGGAAGGGCAGCAGAAAGTGACCTACCTTGTACGACATGCGGTGGAAGGGGGGTGGTTTAGATGGCTCTTATTGATGAAATGCGAAATTTAAGAGAGGATATTGAAAGCGGAAAAGAGATTCGCACTAGAAGAATTAAGGAAATAAAAGAGGATTTATCTGTTTTTATGAAGGATGCCTCGCTGAAAAGAAAGGAAGACTTTAAAGCTCTTACAGAAGAGGTTAATCAGTTTATCACTGATCTAAAAGGGGATGTTAAAGCCACTCGGAGAGAAAATCGGACTCAACAGCAGGAGCTTAAAAAAGAACTTTCTGTGGCCCTTGCTGCCTTTTGGGGAAAGAAAAAGCAAGCAAAGAAAGCAATTTAGAAATTATTTAGCAGAGAGGAGGTGAATGATGATAATTAATAGACAAAGCGCGGTAATCGCGCCGGAACCAACCGAGGGGTTTGTGGAAACTTCGGAAATAAAAGATATTACTGAGAGAGCCTTGTCTTACCTGAAGGCCGGTTTTCCTGTCCATCTTTCTGGCCCAACAGGAACAGGAAAGACAACCTTGGCGACCCATCTTGGCTATCAACTAAATCGGCCGGTGATGCTTTTGTTTGGCGATGATGAGTTTGCTACCTCGGATTTGGTTGGTGGCTCTTTTGGCTACCGGAAAAGAAAGGTAATTGATAACTTCATTCATTCGGTTTTAAAAACGGAGGAAGATGTAGCCCAACGCTGGTTGGTTAATCGTTTAACGACGGCCGTTAAAGAAGGGTTCACCTTAATTTATGATGAGTTTAATCGCAGCCGTCCAGAAGCCAACAATGCTCTTTTATCAGTTTTAGAAGAGGGAATTTTGACTTTGCCGACCGCCGCTGAGGAGGAAGGCTATATTAAAGCCCATCCCGATTTTCGGGCCATCTTTACCTCCAACCCTGAAGAGTATGCTGGCGTCCACAAAACCCAAGACGCTCTTTTGGATCGGATGGTGACCCTTCATCTTGATTACTTTGATGAGGATACAGAAA
>JAHIEB010000059.1 GCA_018894075.1 Patescibacteria group bacterium
AACAACCAAAACAGCGCTTTCCTCCTGTGAAAGCAAAGCTGAAAGCAAATGCAAAGCATCAACCTGCTGTTGTCCTTTCTCCTGCGCGATAGATTGAGCGCTTAAGATGGCGTCTTGCGCTCTATTTGTAAAGTTTCCGCCGTTCATAATTTAAAGTGTATCACAAATTTATGATAAATCAATAGCACTCTCAAGTCAAGAGTGATAAAAAAGCAGCCTATTGCTAGACCGCCAGGACTTCTTCGACCTCCTCGAGATCCTTCTCTTTGACCCTCATTAGCGGGAGCCCTTGGTCAAAAAGGACCAGAACCTCGCATTCTCCACAAAGACCGTAAGGATCTTCGACCACCTTTCCGTTGGCGCCGTCACTCTTGCGTCTCACTCTTGTCCCTAGCTGCATCTTATATCTCCTTTAACAAAAATCACCGAGAAGAAAGAACTACCAGCATTATATCCCTTTATATCCTAGCGTCAACTCCTCTCGCCCAAAGTCACAGTTAGCTCAATCTCTTCCTCTCCTCTTAATATCTTTACTTGTACCTGGTCCTTTGGATTATACTTTTGAATAATTAAAGCCAAAGAGTTCTGCGCAGTAATCTTTTCTCCGCCAAACTCTATAATTATATCCCCCGACTTGAACCCCGCCTCTTCTGCTGCAGAGCCCTTAATAATAGCTGTCTCGCCTGCATCTCCTTTGGCAATTAAAGCTCCGTTATCTATAGAAAGCTTTTTTTCTTCCTTAATTGTTGGAGTTATGGCAACATATCTGACCCCTAAAAAGGGATAAGTGATATCTTCTCCTGCCTGAACCTGTATTATGCCCCTCTTTAAGCTGTTTATGGGTATTGCAAACCCTATATTCTGGGCTGACTCTGCCACAGCAGTATTTACAGCAATGACCTCCCCTTTTAAATTTAAGAGAGGTCCTCCTGAATTTCCAAGATTAATAGCCGCGTCTGTCTGGATAATATCTTCTAAATTTTCTGTAAAACCCTGATTACTTGAAGCTAAAACAGTTCTCTTCAGTCCGGATATGGCTCCGACTGAAACAGTGTTCCTGAATTCGCCCAAGGCATTTCCTATGGCAATAACTGTCTGGCCTATCTGCACTCCCGAGGAATCTCCGAGCTTTACTGTGGCAAAAGCCTCCTCTGAAATGGGCTCTATTTTTAAGATTGCTAGGTCTTGGATAGGATCCCTGGCTAAAACCTTGGCCGGATATTTCCTGCCGTCGTTAGTGAAAACAGAATATTCTGCTTTTTTATCCAGAACAACATGCTTATTGGTGACTATCATTCCGTCTGAAGAAACAATAAATCCTGTTCCTCCTCCTATCTCCTGCTTCTTTGTCCCATTCTGCCTAAAACCCGGTATCTCAATAATAAAGGGGCTGTCGTCTCCGAGAGGATTGTAAAAGTACTCCTCCATTATGGGCACGTCTTTTGATATAACAATGCTCACCACTGCCGGAGAATACTGCCTGACAACATTGATTACAGCTTGTTCTTGGCTGACTTGAGGAGTATAGGAGTTTGAGGGGACCAGATTGACCAAATCTGAAAAATAGTCGTTTGAGAAAGAGCCTAGAGTAAATCCCGCCAGAAGAGAAGTTGATATAGCAAAAAAGGCTACCCAGCCAAGCCTGTTTTTAAGATATTTTTTAAAATTGATTTTGGGAAGCTCATATATGCCTCTATTTTTTGTCATAATGGTTGAATTTATAGTTAAAAATATCAGATCTCACCGGCCCCACAAAAACCATGTAGAGCTCGCAGAGCAGATATTTCATGACTGTTTTTACCCAGCCGTCTTTTTTCAAGCGTCTATCAGAAATATATATTTTTGAAGACCTCAATATCCCATAATTCGCTATCCTTTTTGCTCTTCGGGCTAAATCATGGTCTTCGGCCAAGGTAATGGTCTCGTCATATCCATTTAGTTTTAAGAATAAGTCTCTCTTCGCCAGAATTCCCATAGCAGCATGAGGCAAGGCTTTCTCTAAAGCATAAATATACCAGTTGTAAAAAACATTAAAAGCAAGATTCTGCATTTTCTTTCCCCCATAGGGCAAAAGGCCGAAAGAAGCAAAATCAAGATTCCTTTTTTCAAATTCCTCAATAGATTTATAGAATCCATCGGGCAGAACTGAATCTGCATCTAAAAAAAGTAAAAGGTCGCCCTTGGCAGATTTTACCCCTTCGTTCCTTCCTTTTGCCGGCAGACCACCCATGATTATTTTGCAGTTATACGCTTTTGCAATCTCTGCTGTCCTATCAGTAGATCCTGCATCTGCAATAATCACTTCATATTCACCGAGAATTTGTTTTTTTATTGACTCAAGCAGAATAGGAAGAAGTTTTTCCTCGTTTAGGGCTGGAATTATTATTGATATCATATAAATAGTTTCTTGGCCTCCTCCCAGAATTCCGGCTTTTGAGATTTCATCTGATACCACCATTCAACACCCCAAAGATAAAAGGTGTCCCAGCCCGTCTTTTTGGCAAACTCTATATTCTTTTTGAATTGGTATATATCCATGCTCTTTTCCTGTTCAAGCAAAGGGAGGTCGTATAGTAGAACCGGACCCCATGGCTCTGCCTGAAGCTCTAGGCACTGCACTTTTTTCCCATAAACCCAATTGATAAGCTTTGCCCTTAAATAATATGAAAGAGGGGGGAAGGGAGACAAGAAATATGAATTTAGCTCCTTAAGCCAAACCTTGCTGTACATAGTAGTCCCGACAATATCCCCTATTTTTGAGGGTTTTAGCCATAAAGAAAATTCTCCTGTGTCAGTAATAATCACTGGATGGGCAGGGTCAATCTGCTTTACGAGAGCCACTTCTTCCCTTAAAAAATTGACATCTGTTTTAGGACAATTTCCGAAAGGAAAGAACGGCTCATTTTCAACCTGCCAAAAAGAGACAGAGTTTTTGTATCTGTTTACGATATTATCTAGATAAGCTAAGACAGCTTGTTCTCTTTCTTCCTTTGAGAGAAGCTTTGCCCAATCAGGAATATGGCAT
>JAHIEB010000060.1 GCA_018894075.1 Patescibacteria group bacterium
CAATAATTTTTTTAGCAAGTTCTTGCTGTGTTATTATTTTGATGCCTTTCGGTAACTCAAATTTACTTGGTGGAATCGCTACATCTAATTGAATATCCGTTGCTTCTTTTGTATAAGTAGTTAATGGTGATGACCCAAAGTTTTCATCTTTCAAAAGAATACGCTGCCAATAATAACGTTTTTCATGTTGCCATTCATATACATCACAATCTCTACCTAAAAAAATTTCTCTATACTCCTTTTGATTAGGACTATGACTTATTTTACCAAACGCAAGAAATATATCACCTTCTACCTCCGTTTTTATTGCCGCATTTTCATCTAAGTTACAAAAAAAGTGAATATTCCCATCGCAAATTTCAATATAGTTGTTTTTCTCCGCAGCGTCAGAGAAATTTCTATATGTATGAGTTTCAATACAAATCTTATTTTTTTCTACATCTATGTAAGCCACTTCATTACCTTTCAAAGAACCTTTATATTCAAAAGTAATAATAGCTTGCTTAAAAGATAGCTTTTTACGGGCGTCTGCCCTCAAACCTTGCTGTTCCAAAAGGCTTATTATTCTTCTATTGCCACTACGTTGAGCGAATGTCATTAGGGAATCACCAGAAGGAGTTTTCCAATTTACATCTGCTCCATTTTCAATTAACAGCTTTGCCAGTTCGTAAGAACCGTTTCCTATCGCCATGAACAATGGTGTTCTACCGTCAGCCGCCATTTGGTTTACCTTTGCCCCATGTTGAATAAGTAATCTGGCTATCTCTATAGAATTAGCATATGCCGCAGAGAATAAAGGTATAGATTTACTATTTACATTAGCACCTTTTTCAATAAGTAGTCTTGCTATCTCTACCGAGCCATTGCCTGCCGCAATTGAAAGGGGACTAAGAAAAACCTCACCTTCCAGATCAGGAGGATTTACTTCAGCTCCGCTGTCAAGCAGTAGTTTTATCATTTCAAACGCTTTATTATCAACCGCGAGAATTAAAGCAGTAGCGCCTTCAACATTAACGTTAGCCCCTTTCTCAATCAGCAATCTGGCGACATCATAAAGATTAAACTCGATTGCCATTATCAAAGGTGTGCCTTCTTTCTCAAACCCTACCTTCCCGTAGTACTTTATCTTCTTATCTATAGCAGCCCCCTGCTCAATTGCTTGCTTAACGGCCTCCACATTATTGTTTTTTATAGCCATCTCAGGAATATTTAAGCTATCAGCATATAAAAAGACATTTGAGAACAAAAGAAAAAACATAACAAAACTGATTTTCTTCATAATCTCTCCTTTTTTTTAATTATACCACTTCCATTGCAAAATGGTAGGGGATTTAGTGAGCGGGTCTAAAAATTACAAAACTTGAGTTTTGAGCAACCCTCTATTAATAGCAAAAAAACCGGAAATCTAACATAAATTCTTAAAGAAATATTCCATCGTATGTTGATAGCGAATAGACGAGGGAAAAATCCGATATTTTTCGAAGCGAGTGTCGATTTTAGGCAAAAAAAAGGGGGACGTTTCCAAAATAAAAGGGAAACGTCCCCTATTTTCTTATGTGAATTCACAAAGGTATGCTATTTTAGCGGGTGGCTAAGCCGCGGGTTGTTTCAGCACGGGTGACGAGACATGTTTGAGCGGGGGAGTAAAAGCGAGGGAAAAATCCGATGTTTTTCGAAGCGAGTGTCGATTTTAGGCGAAGCAGCTTGAGCAACGAGGGAATCCCGAGGCCCCGCCGATGGCGGGGCAATCTCGGGACGGCGCAGATGTCTGAGCCCTTTTTTCTAGAGAAAAAAGGGCGAGTTCTGCAGCCGCCGAGTTGCGAAAGACCTTCGCCGTTAAAAAATCGACTCCGAGCGAGAAAAATATCGGATTTTTCTCTTGCGCAGGGACCCGCTAAAATAGCGATACTCGGCACAAACTTTAGAGACATTTTCCTATGCGTGGCTAATTTAATAGCCAAGGCGGAAAACGTCTCTACGCTGCTCATAAGAGACACTTTCCTTGGCGTTGCGTATCTTAGCTTGCCGAGACGGAAAGCGTCTCTTAGAAAGCAAACGGGAGTACCCTGATTTTTTACAGGATACTCCCGTCTTGGAGACAAAAACCATCTCGAAGTGCAAGTATAAAGCATATGTTCAAAGCACAAATTCCCATATCCCCTAAAGTAGTCTCTCCGTAAAAAATATCGCCTCTCAGATAAAACTGCCAACCTGAAACGCATAATTTTCAGATTCTCCTTGATTTCTCTCCCCCTACTTGGTATAATTCGATCTATGGATACCAGAACCATCAGTTTACTCGCCCAGAGTTGGAGACCAACCCCCAAAGCAATCAATGCCCAAAAAGCAATCCCCATCGACGTCAGATTACGCAGAGAAGGGGTTTATTATTACGAAGAAACCATCCATCTCCAGCCAAAAGAATGGCTGATCAAAGAATTTGGC
>JAHIEB010000008.1 GCA_018894075.1 Patescibacteria group bacterium
AAGAAAAAGAAGAATATTACAATCTTGGCAAAAAGATTCTCAAGGATTTTTACAAGGATTACAAGGAAAATCCCCCTAAGGTTTTGAGAATAAATAATGAACCTGCCCTTGAGCTGCCCTTTAATCTTAAAATAGGGGAGTATAGCCTATACGGAGTGATTGACAGGATTGACGAGGGAGGACAGATAATTGATTACAAAACTGGAAAAGCCAAGGATAAGATTCAGACAGAGGATAAAGCCCAGCTTTTAATTTATCAGATGGCAGCTGAAGAGGTTTTGGGAATTAAGCCAAAAGAGTTGACATACTATTATCTGGAAACAGGAAAGAAGATATCTTTTCTGGGATCAGAAAAAGACAAGAGCGAAAGGAAAGAGAAGATAATTCAGGCAATTAAAGCCATTAAAGAAAGCAGTTTTGAGCCAACTCCTGGGTGGCAGTGCGAGTTCTGCGACTTTAAGGATGTCTGCGATTTTAAAAATGTATAGATTCCCAAACAAAATATTTCCCAATGCCATAAATGCATATCTTTTATGCCCCTTTAAGTTCAAGTGCCACAATGACCCTGATGTGAAAGCAGAGTTCGTTGAAACGCCACAGAGCTTTTCAGGCTCAGCCATTCATCTGGCCCTAAAGGAGTTTTTTGACATCACCAAAGTCCCCATTGATAAAAGAAAAGTCATTGATATTGGAGAGATATTAAGGGATGCCTGGGGGAAGCTTGCCCCTAAGGATAAGAGAAAGGAATTGTTCGGGTCGCAAGAGCAGGAGAGGGCATTCGGTTTGCAAGCAGTTTCTGTCTTGAAGAATTTTCTTTCTTCTGTCGATCTTTCCGTTGTGCCTTTGGCTCTAGAGGATTGGTTTGATTGTCCTTTGAGTGGATTTACTATTGCAGGGAGGATTGACCGCATTGATCGGGAAGATGGAAAAATATCTGTCTGGGATTACAAAACAGGAAAGCTCCCTTTTCATCAGACAATTGAAGATATTATCAAGGAGGACCTGCAGATTCCTATTTATGCAATAATTGCCTCAAAGCTCAATCCCTTAATTAATGAGGTAAGAGCTGGGCTCATCTATTTAAAGTTCTCGAAGACGTATGAGGCCTGCTGGAATAAGGAGCAGTTAAAAGGAATTGAGCAAACGGTGGTTTCGGCAATCAATAAAGCAAAAGAGGACAAGGCATTGCTACCCAAGCCCAACAAGCTGTGCGAATGGTGCGAATACAAGAAAGTTTGCCCTAGGTCTTGATTTAATTTTGGCTCTATGTTATTATGGATAGTGTTGCGACAGAAGTAGTCGAATGCTCTGCAACTTTTAAAAATAAAAATAATCTATACATGGAAGGAGTGATAAAGAAACTCACCGACAAAGGCTTTGGATTCATTGCGGTTGAAGGTGAGGAAAAAGACCTATTCTTTCACAGCAAAGAGTTGCAAGGTGCAACTTACGCTGAGTTGAAGGAAGGAGATAGAGTATCCTTTGAAAAAGGAGAATCTCCAAAGGGTCCAAATGCTATAAACGTCCAAAAGATTTAATAGCTCTGAAAACATCCCGAAAGGGGTGTTTTTAGTTACTTTTATGCTAAAATTTACCTATGAGAATCATTGCTCACTTAGACATGGATGCCTTCTTTGCCTCTCTAGAGGAAAGGAACAGCCCGCATTTTAAGGGCAGGGCCATTGTTGTGGGAGCTGACCCCAAAGAAGGCAGTGGCAGGGGAGTGGTTTCTACGGCAAACTACAAAGCAAGAGAATTGGGCATTCATTCAGCTCTCCCCATATCAACAGCTTTTAATCTTGCAAAAGCTGCAAAAGAGGAGGTAGTCTTTTTGCCTCCGGATTTTGCTGTTTACCAAAAAAGCTCCGAAAATATATATGAGATTATCAAGCAGTATTGCCATAGAGTGGAGCAGGCCAGCATTGACGAGTTCTATTTTGACTTAAGCTCTGCCAAAACATTTAAAAAAGCAGAAAACATATGCTTACAGGTAAAAAAAGACATTCTTGAAAAAGAGAAAGTGACCTGCTCTGTCGGTTTAGGGAAAAACAAGCTCATATCCAAGATAGCGGCTTCAGTAAAAAAGCCGGATGGCTTCTTGGTTGTTAGAAGAGGGGAGCAGTTTCTAGAACCTCTTTCTGTCCTGAAAATACCCGGCATAGGACCGAAAACAGAACAGGTTTTGAATAAGCAAGGCGTCTTTTTGATTCGCGACCTTAAAAAGGTTTCTTTGGAAAGATTAGAGTCTTTATTCGGAAAATGGGGAAAATCAATGTATTTTAAAGCCAGAGGCGTAGATAATGAGGATATTATTTTAGAAAGGGAAGTAAAATCAATAGGCGAGCAAGTGACATTTGAGCAGGACTCGTCAGATTTTGCTTTTATCGGTAGCGAGTTAAAGAAGATATGCAAGAATGTGTTTTTAAGATTCATTCATAGCAATTTTAAAACCTTTAAAACAATTACGCTTACGGTCAGATTTTCAGACTTTCAGACAATCAACAGCTCAAAAACAATAGAAGAAACGCGCGATCTCAAGGTCTTAGAACTGCAGGCTCTGAAATTACTTCTGCCTTTTCTTGACCGCAGAAAAAACCCTCGATTAAAGTCGTTTCGTCTTATCGGATTACGATTGGAAAGATTCCACAGTTGACAGGGTTTCTATGCACCCTATAATTAAGGAAATAGTAAAACTTAATGGAATTGAAGCTATTTCAATTCCTAAATATATTTATGAAAACATCAAAGGTGTTTTTGCCTAAAGTTTTTCAAATTACGTTTATTTGTTTGACCGCTATTCTTGGCGGCTTTTTATTTGCTTCTTCTGCGCAAGCTGC